>JAURMS010000191.1 GCA_030830595.1 Gammaproteobacteria bacterium
CCCGGGGGATCGGCTCGAACTGCCACGCCGCTTCCCCGGTCGTGGCGTCGAAGGCGAAAACCGTCCCCAGCGGGGCGTCGGTGCGCAGGTTGTCCATCACGAAGCTGCCGAGCACCACGACCCCGTTCACCACCACCGGCGCAGAGGCGAACTTGACCTCACCCTTCCAGCGGGAAGGACGGTCCCAGGTCACGCCCACCGAGCCGCCCTCACCGAAACCGGCGCAGGGCTTGCCAGTTTCGGCATCGATGGCGTAGACCCGGCCATTGTTGGCCCCCATCAGCAGGCGCAGCTTGCAGGCAGCGTCCTCCGCAGCTTCGGGATCGAGCCATTGGGAAACGCCCCGGCAGTTGTACTGGAAGGGCATGGTCTGATCGAGCTTGAAGCCTGGGTCGAACACCCAGCGTTCCTGACCGGTGGCCGGGTCGAGTGCAATCACCCGATTGAAGGGGGTGCAGAACACCAGGTTGCCGGCGGCAATGATCGGCGTGGTCTGGGTCGAGCTGTTGGCGATGAGGTCCTTGCCGCGCCTGGCCACCTCGCCCGTCGAGTAGCGCCAGGCCACTTCCAGCCGATCGACGTTGTCGGGGGTGATCTGGCGCGCCGTCGAATAACGCGTGCCGGCGGCATCCCCACCGTAATGCGACCAGGTGGCCGGCGCTGCGCCGGCCACGGAGGCAACCAGCCCCAGCAGCATCCCGGTCCAGGGGCCGGGGCGGGTCATGGCGCCGACACCGGCACCAGGGGTTCGATGTGCGGCTCGCCGTCCAGGCAGGCCCAGCCATGCGGAGCCATCTCGAGATGAAACGGCGCATTCGCATAACGCTCGTAGGTGGCCCGGTCAGCGAAGCCCTGGACGATCACGAATTCGTTGGCGTCAGCAGTTGCCAGAAGCTCATAGAAGCTGACCCCTTCGATTTCACGAAAAGTGTCCTCGCGCAGCTTGAGTATCAATTCGATGAAGGTAGAACGCTTTTCTGGCTTAACCCTTATTCTTAGATAATACGCGTAACCCGTTGTTACCATTACTATCCTACCTTGCGTACCGTTGAACCCGACGCGCCGACCGTGCTACGGATGGCCTCCTCGATCTTAGCCAGGCTGGGCACGTAGTACTGCTCGAGGTCGGGAGCGGCGGGTACCGGGGTGTGCGGGGCGGTCACCTTGACCGGAGCCGAACGCAGCGCCCCATACGCTTCGCAAGCCGCCAGGCTGACCAGCTCGGAAGCGAAGCTGCAGACGGGGTTGCATTCATCGACCGCCACGAGACGGCCGGTCTTGCGCACGCTGCCCAGGATGGTGGCGGTGTCCAGCGGGGAAATGGTCCGCGGATCGACCACCTCGACACGAATGCCCTCCCCGGCCAATTTGTCGGCCACCTGGTTGGCCAACGTCACCATGCGGGACAGGGCCACTACCGTCACATCGGATCCCTCGCGGGTGATGGCCGCCTGACCGAAGGGGATGCTGTAGGACTCGTCCGGCACCTCGCAGGCATCGAGGTACATGGCCTTGTTCTCACAGAAAATGACCGGGTCGTCATCACGGATGGCAGTGGTGAGCAGACCCTTGGCATCGTAGGCATTCGAAGGCAGGACCACCTTGATGCCGGGCACGTTGGCCAGCATGTTGTACAGCGACTGAGAATGCTGAGGTCCGGTGCCGAGACCGGCCCCGGTCATGGTCCTGATCACCACTGGAACCCGGGCCTTACCGCCAAACATGTAACGGAACTTGGCGATCTGGTTCAGGATCTGGTCGAAGCAGACACCGATAAAGTCGATGAACATCAACTCTGCCACCGGCCTGAGGCCGGTCAGCGCGGCGCCACCGGCCATGCCGATGATGGCGGACTCGGTGATCGGGGTGTCGATCACCCTCCTCCTGCCGAATTCGGCAGCCAGCCCGGCGGTCACGCCGAAGGTGCCGCCCGCAGCCTCCTCGACGCCGCTGCTTCCCCCCAGGCCGCCGACGACGTCCTCACCGATCACTACGACCCGGGGATCGCGACGCATCTCCAGCTTGAGCGTCTCGTTGATCGCATCACGGATGTTTTTCTGAGGCATGTCAGTAGCTCCCGTAAACGTCGGTGTAGAGATCTGGCGCCGAGGGCTTTGGCGCCGCCTTGGCGACGTCCACCGCCTCGTCGATGATCTCGCGAAGTTCCTCGTCGATCTCCCTCAACTCCTCGACGTCCAGCCCGAAGTCACGGGTCGCGCGCTCCTCGAACTTGATCAGCGGATCGCTGGTCTTGCGAAGTTCGTCGACCTCGCCCTTCTTGCGATAGGTCTGCATGTCACCCTCGAAGTGACCGTACCAGCGCATGGCCACCGCCTCGATGGAACTGGGCCCCTCGCCGTCGCGAGCGCGCCGGACCGCCTCGGCCATGGCGTCGTACACTGCAAAGAAATCCGTGCCGTCTACCTTGACTGCCGGCATGCCGAAGCCGGCCGCGCGGCGCGTGATGTCACCACCACCGAGGTGCCAGCTGGCGCCGGAAAACTCCGCGTAGCCGTTGTTCTCGTACATGAAGATCATCGGCAGCTTGTGGACCGCGGCCATGTTCATCGACTCGAACACCGTGCCCTGGTTGGAGGCACCGTCGCCGATGAAAGCCAGCGCAACGCCCCGGTTCCCCAGCACCTGTGCAGTCAGGGCGGCGCCGATGGCGATAGGTGGCGCGCCACCGACGATGGCGTTGGCCCCCAGCATGCCCTTGTTCAGGTCGGCCATGTGCATCGAGCCGCCCTTGCCATTGCATAGGCCGCCCTGCTTGCAGTAGATCTCCAGCAACAGCCCTTCGATATCGCAGCCCTTGGCGATACAGTGGCCGTGGCCACGGTGGGTGCTGCCGATGTAGTCGGTGTCCTGCAGGTGCATGCAGGCGCCGACGGCGATGGCCTCCTCGCCGCAGTACAGATGAACGAACCCTGGGACCGTTCCGGCCTGGACCTCGCGACGCATACGCTCCTCGAATTCCCGGATCGCCCGCATGCGTCGGTAGGCGTCCAGCAGCATGATCGGATCGTAATTCACGCGCGTACTCCTGACTGTAACCCCAAGCGGACTATAGGGCAGTCACTCGTTAAAAAACAATCATGACTGTTTTTTTGAGGCCAAAGACTCCCACAGTGCGGTCCTCAGCTGGCACAGGTAGCCAGCCGCCTCGAACTGCAGTTGACTGACCCTACCCCCCGCCGCCCTGTAGGCATCCATCAGCAGCCTCCGTTCGCGCTCCTGCAACTGGTGGACGTTGGCGTACTCGGCAAGGTCGATCGCCACCTCGCCAATCCCGGCATATTCCCAGTCGACCAGGCGTGGCGCAGTGTGGTCATCGACCAGGATGTTGCGGTGGTGCGGATCATTGTGGCAAAGCCCGATCTGCGCGCCCTCCTCCAGGGCAGTCAGCCAGGCCTCGGTCGTGGGGTCTGGTTCCGCGCCCAAAGCCGCGAGCGTGCTGCGCAGGGTCAGCCGCCTGACGCCCCCTGGTGGGGCGAGCGCGTGCAGGCTGGCGAACTGTCGCGCGATGCGCTGGAGGTTTGCGGTCTCACCCGCCTCCTCACGGCTCCAGTGGCGGCCGTGTATCCACTCGGTCACCAGCCAGCCGGCTTCGGGATCCGCCATCAATACGGCCGGGCCCATTGGGTAGGCCGCCTCGAGGGCAGCCAACTCGCTATGACGACTGGCGCCCCACTGCAGCGCAGACGGCTCGCCGATGCGAACGGCCACCAGCCCGTCGGCAGTCGGTAGACGCCAGACCACATTACAGACACCCCCTTCGAGCTTTTCGGCCCGGAAGAGCTCGGCCTTGAGGCGCTCTTGCAACAACACCGCCAAGGCCGGCGGCAGTGAGACGGGCATGGTCACCGCTGTGAGGTCCGCCAGCTGCGGTAACCTGCCGCCGCCAGCAGCGAGTAACAGCCATACAGTCCCGCGGTGAGCCATAGCGCCTGGGACACGACCATCGCAGCAATGACCAGGTCGACGACGATCCACCACAGCCAGGATTCAAGTCGCTTGGTGGCGGTGAGCCAGGTGGCGAACAGCGAGGCCAGCGTGGTCACGGCATCGAGCCATGGCGCAGCGGAATCACTCCACCCGCTCATCACCTGGGCAAGAGGCCAGGACAGCAGCAGCACCCCGCAGGCGGCCAGTGCATGATGACCAAGCGGCCAGCGGGTCACCTGCAGGGCTTCACCCTGGGCAGCATCTCGCCACTGTCGCCAGCCATAGATGGCCATGGCTACGTAAAGCACCTGCAGGACGGTCTGGAGATAGAGCGCTGCCTCGACGAAGACCCAGATGAACAGCAGCGAAGACATTCCGCCCGCAATCCAGCAGGCTCGACGCTGGCGAATCGCCAGCCACAGGTAGGCGATGCCGAAGGCAACCGCGAGGGCTTCAGCCGCCCCCACCGAACACCTTCAGGACAAACACCGAGCGCAGCTCGCCGGAAAAAGTCCGGGCCATCTCCTGCTCCAGTGCACCCATCACCGCGGCGAGATCCCCGCTGACCTGGGTGCTCATGGCGTGGGTCTCGACCCTGATCTGCTGGTGCGCGTGCAGGCGTGCAATGAAATCGTCGATCGGGGGCACGTAGTCAGCATCCAACGGATAAAGACTGATATCGACTGCGACTTTCATGATGTTTTCCCTACCATTTGAACCGCACCGTCACCCCCACCTGCCGCGGATCTCCGAGGCGGAGGTAGAGTCTTTCCGGAAAATCCGGGGGCTCGTTGCCAAAGTAGAAACCGCGCACCGGGTAGCGCTCATCCAGCAGGTTACGAACCCAGGCTTCCACCGACCACGCCGCCGAGGTGTAACCGGCCCGCAGGTGCAGGAGCTGATAGGGGCGGCTGCGCTGGTCGTGACTCGCGTCATAGTAAAAGTCGTCCTGACCGCTGAGGTCGAGGCGCGCGTGAAGGCCACGCGGGTCTCGCCAGGTGGCAGCCAGCGAGTACTGCAGACGCGGTGAGTGGGCCCAGTCGCGGCCGTCGAGAGTTCGTTCCCCGAAGCGATACCCCAGGTATTCGCTGCGGGAGGCGGACAGACCCGCCGAGAATTGCCACCACTCGCTGGGCGACCACGACAGGCTGGCCTCCAACCCCAGCGCCCTGCCACGCGCCGAGTTGTCCGTCAGGTAAACGAAGGTCAGCGGATCCTGGGGATCGAGCTGAAAGGAGGTAGCCACCTGCTGCGCCTCGCGACGCAGGTGAAACACCGAGACGTCCACCTGCGGGCCGCCCGGCCTGCCACCGCGCAGGCCGACTTCAGCGGCCCACAGGTACTCGGGATCGAAAGCCGTTCGGTCCTCGGGTACCGCAATGCCGATGTTGAAGCCACCGGCCTTGTACCCGCGGGAGAGCGAGGCCCATAGGCTGACGTCACTGGACCACTGATGCACCAGCGCAAGTTGTCCGCCCCACAGATCGTCTACTGCGGTAAATTCCAGCCCATCGGAGTCTGAGTAGTCCGCATCGCGACGCTCGAGGCGCAGGCCCGTGGTCAGCACCGTGGAATCACCCAATGGCCAGGCGATTTCCCCGTAGGCGGCCAGGTTCAAGGCACGATAACGACTGTCCAGCGCGCGCTCGTAGGGAAACTCCAGATAGAGCCCGTCGTCACGCTGGCGGTTGTCCTCCTCAAGGCCCAGCAGGTACGCGCCGGCCACCCACTCCAGCCCGTCGGCCTCGATCCCGGCCAGCCTGAGGTCCTGCGACCACGTCGTCCGTTCACGTAGGGTGCGTGAGAAAAAGTCGTAGGGTCCGTCCTCGCCCCAGGCGTCCGGGTTGCCCCAGTCACCATCGAAGCTGGACTCGATGGATGAATCCGCCAGGGTCGTCAGGCTGCGCCACTGGCGTGCGCCCCGGTCCCAGCGCAGGTCGACCGAGGCGCCACTGGTGCGCTGCGCATCCCGCCCGGGACGATCAGCAAGGGTCCGGTAGGTGTTGTCGATGGCAAACGCATCGTAGCCGTTGTCCAGGTCGAGGTGCAGCAGCGCCAGGTCCAGCGACAGCCCCTCACCCAGGGCGAGGTGGATCTTGGCCCGCGCAGTCAGCTCGTCACGTCCGTTGGTGTCACTGCGCCCGAGGTAGGCGTTCCGCCTGAACCCGTCACTGCTGGCCTGCTGCACCGCAAGCCTCCAGGCTGATCCGACGTCTCCCAGCGCACCCCCAGCCGTCGCGCCGAGGGAGCGGAACGCATCACCCCCGAGGCTCGCCTCCACTCCGCGCTCGGACACCGGCTGCGGGTCTCGGGTCCTCACCTGGATCAGACCCGCCAGGGCGTTGGCGCCAAAGCGCGTGCCCTGGGGCCCCCTGAGCACTTCTACCTGCTCGACGTCGAACAGGGTCGCGACCATGCCGATACCGCTGAAGTCGATGTCGTCGAGCAGGAAGCCGACGGAGGGATTGGGCGCACCCTGGTACTGCTCCAGCTCGCCGATGCCCCGCAACTGGTAGTAGCGCGGGCGGGAACTCGCACCGGCCCATGACAGCGAAGGGATCCTGCCAAGAACCTCTTCCAGGTGCTGCACCGCACTGCCCTGCAGCTCCGCGGCATCCAGCACGGTGACGCTGGCCGGGAATTCGCCGACAGTCACTCCGCGAAGGCTGGCGGTGATGACCACCTCTTCGAGCTCGACCGTCTGCTGGGCATCGGCCGTGCCAACCGGCAGCAGCAGCCAGAGATAGGCGAATGGGCTTGGTCGCATGCTCTTCCTCCCCGACGGGGAGCACACGCGCGGTTTGAGACCACAGCGCGCCAACTCCCTACGCCGGTACTAACCGGATCAGGTTCTACGGGTTCGCTGATGTGCTGTCAGGCAGCGCCAGCGTCTCAGGCCCAAACAGGCCACCCCGAGGCGGGTCAAACGTTACAGCGTGCCGCTCAGCGCGGCAAGGTCATCGTTCGCGGACGCGAAAATACTCCGGAATGCCGCCGGGCCAGTCGTCGCCCCACTGTTGTCGGCCTCCGTCCACGGCAAGCAGTTCACCGGTGATGAACTTGCCGGTCTCGGGCGAGGCCAGGTAGGCCACCGCATTGGCAATGTCATAGGCATCGCCAAAGGCCTTCATGGGGTTGGAGAAGCGGAAGGCCTCTGCAGCCTCTCGCGGATAGACGTTCAGGCCCTCGGTGGCAACGGAGCCAGGCGCCACGCAATTGACCCGAATTCCGAGCGGGGCCCATTCGGTGGACACCGACTTGCTGAGATAGATGACGCCCGCCCGTGCGGCACAGGTGTGGGCCACCTGCGGCATGCCGCGGCTGACCACGGCCACGATGTTGACGATGGAACCCGGCAGCCCGCGGTCGCGCCACTGACGGGCCGCAGCCTGCATCATGTACCAGGTGCCGTTCAGGTTGGTGTCGATGACCGCATTCCACCCCTTCACGGAGTAGTCCAGCGCGGCCTGGGGGAACTGACCACCGCCGTTATTGACCAGGACGTCGAGCCGACCGAAGCGCTCCCAGGTCTCCGCCACCAGCGAGTCCACCTGCTCGGGATCACGGATGGTCATGGGCCGCACCCCGACCTCCTTGCCGAGCCTTTGCTTGATGCCGTCTGCGGTTTCCCGGAGCTTATCCTCGCGGCGTCCACAGATCATCACCTGGGCACCGAGGCGCGTCATCAGGTAGGCCATGGCCCGACCCATGCCGCTGCCGCCACCTGAGACCAGGAACACCTGGCCGGCGAACAGGTCTTCCCGGAACGAGAGGGGGTGGCTGGCGAGTTCGTCATCGTCGAGCCCCCAGTGCTTGGGCGGGTCGAGCGGGCGACGCGGCGCTGCGGGCTTGGCGTTCATGCGTTTTCCGGGCAAATTTGGAGGCCGGAGTATACGTTCGCCGGCAGCCAAAAATAAACAGGACTGACTGTTTATTTCACCTGACGAGAGGTGTACCGTTATCCGAGGATCCAGTTTCAGCGCCCAGGGGGTGGTCATGTCCAGTGCAACGCAAGCGGGTAGATCCGAATCACCTACGGTGCCCTTCGAGAGCTACGCCGGAGAAGACCTGACCCGTCTCCGGATCGCGGCCACCACGATGGGGGACCTGCTCCTGACTGCCGCCGACCGCGATCCAGACAAGCTCGCGCTGGTTTTCCCCGAGCGCAGTTATACCTACGCGCAACTCGCGGCCTGTGCGCTGCGCCGGGCACGCAGCCTGCAGGCGCTCGGGGTCAAGCCGCGCGATCACGTGGGCATCCTCATGCACACCTGTGGCGAGTTCGTTGAGCTCTATTTCGCCATCGCCATGTGCGGCGCGGTCATCGTGCCGATCAACGCCCGCTATCGCTCGGCGGAAATCGGCTACGTGGTGGAGAACGCCGACCTGGTGACCGTGATCACCACGGACGCCATCGCCGAACAGGTCAATTTTGTGGAGCGCCTGGAAGCCGCCCTGCCCGACCTGGCCGGTCAGGCAGAGCCCCGCAACATCCGCGTCGCCGCCGCCCCAAGGCTGCGCAACGTGGTGCTGTTCGGTGCAACCACTCGCCCCGGCTTCGTGAGCGAGGCGGACTTCATGGCCGCGGGCGAGGCGATACCGGAACTGTCGGTGCACGAGACACGCCTGCGGGTACGCCTGCGGGACACGGCCCTCATGCTCTACACCTCGGGCACCACCGCCAATCCGAAAGGCTGTCTCATCACTCACGAGGCGCAGGTTCGTAACTCCATCGCCCTCGGGCGTCACCGCTACCGCCTGACCCATCGTGATTCACTGTGGTCCCCGCTGCCCATGTTCCATATCGCGGCGGTGCTGCCGATGCTGGCGATCTTCGACGTGGGTGGCACCTACCTGACGATGGGTTATTTCGACCCGGGCGTGGCGCTGGAGATGCTCGAGAAATACGAGGTCACCGCCACCTACCCGAGCTTCGTCACCATCATGCAGGGGCTGATCTACCATCCCGATTTCCCCAAGCGGAACCTGTCGACGATCCGCCTGATGAATTCCAACTTTGCTGTGCAACCGCCGGGCGTGGCCGAGCCGATCATGAAGGCCATGCCGGACGCCATCCAGGTGGGCAGCTTCGGCATGACCGAAGCATCAGGCACGGTCACCACCGGCTCGCCGGACGAACCGGAAAGCCAGCGCATCACGCGGCTCGGTCGGCCGCTGCCGGGACTGGAGGTCCGCATCATCGACCCGGAAAGCGGCGCCGAGGTGCCGTTGGGTGGACGCGGCGAGGTGCTGGTCCGCGGCTACAGCCTGTTCGACGGCTACTACCGCGATGCGGAAAAAACCGCCCAGGCGCTCGACCCCCAGGGCTGGTTCCACACGGGTGACATCGGCTCGCTGGATGCCAACGGCACGATCATGTTCCACGGCCGCTTCAAGGACATGCTCAAGGTCGGTGGAGAGAACGTGGCCGCCGCAGAGATCGAGTCTCACCTGCAGGCGCATCCGGCGGTCAAGCTCGCCCAGGTGGTCGGCCTGCCGGATGCCAAGTACGTGGAAGTACCGGCCGCATTCGTCGAGCTCCAACCCGGCCAGCAGGCCACCGCCGAGGAATTGATTGCCCACTGCCGTCAGGGCATCGCCAGTTTCAAGGTGCCGCGGCACATCCGCTTCGTCACGGAGTGGCCAATGTCCTCCAGCAAGATCCAGAAATTCCGCCTGCGTACCCAATTGGTGGCCGAACTCGGCCTCGACTGAGGAGATGACCATGACCGTATTTTTCGCGCTCCTGAAGGTAAAAGCCGGCAAGGAGGCTGAGTTCGAGAAGCTTCAGCAGGAGTTATCGAAGCTCACTCACGAACAGGAACCCGATACCATCGTCTACGATGTCATCCGACACCGGGACAAGCCGGGCCTGTACGCCGTCTATGCCCGCTTCAAGGACGAAGCCGCCTTCCAGTATCACCAGACCACACCCTTCCATGACCGACTCGTACCGCCGATCGTCGACTGCCTGGACGGTGGCGCCGAGGGCATGACGCTCGACTTCTACGACTGGGTAGGCTGAGCCATGGGGGGCACGACCCTGTTCGGGCCGGTGATGCAGCTCGGCTTCGTAGTGCCTGACCTCGAGGCCGCTGCCCGACATTGGGTCAGCCTCGGTGTGGGACCTTTCTACGTGCTGGATCGCGTGGAGTTTGCCGAGTGCCATTACCAGCACAAGCCTGTCGACTTTCACATGTCGGTGGCGCTCGCGCAGTGGGGCGCGGTTCAGGTCGAGCTGATCCAGCAGCGGGATGATGTGCCCACCATCTACACCGACTTCCCGCTGGCCAGGCAGGGGGGCCTGCAACATCTGGGTGTGATGGTTGATTCAGTCGACGATCAACTGAAGCGCCTCGAACGGGCGGGCATCCGCTCGGTGCAGGCCGGTTCCACCACTGCGGGCACCCGCTTCGCCTACGTGGACACGGATCGCCTGCCCGGCGCCCACCCGGGCGGCATGATCGAACTCATCGAGAGAAGCCCGGCCATCGAAGCCTATTTCGAGCGCGTGCGCAGGGCTGCGGAAGGATGGGATGGTGCAAGGCCGCTGCGCGGCCGCTAGGAGAATGAATATGCGTCTGGCTCGATTGGGGATGGCCTGCAAGCTCTTGCTGGTACTGCTGACGGCGCAAGTCCATGCCGCGGCCCCGGAACAAGACCTCGACGAGATCAAGGCGCGCATGAACGCCGCGCAGGGCGGTGATCCCGAGCAGAGGCCGGGCGCTCCGCTCTACCGCGAGCACTGTGCAACCTGCCATGAGGGCCAGGTCCAGAAGGCCCCGACCCACACTTTCCTCAGCATGCTGTCGGCAGACTCCATCCATGCGGCATTGACCGAGGGCATCATGCAGGGGCAGGCCGCCGGCCTCGACGATCTGCAGAAGAAGCAGGTCGCCGAGTACCTGTCCGGGGAAGCCATGGGCACCGTGAAACCCTCCCCCGCTCCTTTTTGCGCCGGCGACGCCGCACGCTTCGATCCAGCCCGCCAGCCACGGGTGCGCGGCTGGGGCCAGACGCCGGACAACCGACACTTCATTCCCGGCGACATTGCCGGTCTGGATGTGGCGGACGTGCCCCGACTGCAACTCAAATGGGCGCTCGCCTATCCCTCCACCGTGAGGGTCCGTTCCAGGCCCACCTTTGCCTACGGCGCGCTGTACACCGGCAGCCAGGATGGCACGGTCTACGCCCTGGATGAAGACAGCGGGTGTATCCGCTGGACCTTCCGCGCAACGGCCGAGGTCAGGACGCCCGTGGTCGTGCAGACGGCGGCCGAGGCCAGCGACGCTGCCCCGCTGGCTTTTTTCGGCGACCTGATCGGCCGGGTCTACGCGGTGAATGCCCTGACCGGAGAGGAGATCTGGCGGCACAAG
>JAURMS010000192.1 GCA_030830595.1 Gammaproteobacteria bacterium
ACCGTCGGTGCCGAAATGGCGTTTATTCATGCAGTGCCCCCACCTTCGAGTTGCCACAGACTGCCCCGGCCACCCGGACCGCGTCGACCGTCTCGGCCACGTCATGGGCGCGAATGATGGACGCTCCGCGCGCCACTGCCAAGGTGGCCAGTGCCAGCGAACCTGCCAGGCGCCCCTCGGCCGGCCGGCCGGTCAAGGCCCCGATCATGCCCTTACGGGACAGGCCCACCAGCAGCGGCAGGTCGGCGCAACGCAGTCCGGCCAGCCGGTCCAGCAACTGCAGGTTGTGGGCCAGGGTCTTGCCGAAACCAAAGCCAGGATCGATCACCAACCGGTCTGAGGCGATGCCCACGCCCCGGCAGGCGGCTACCCTCGCCTCGAGAAACTCCCGGACTTCAGCCACTACGTCAACATAAGTGGGATCCTGCTGCATGGTGGCCGGCTCGCCCTTCATGTGCATGAGACACACGGCCACCTTGGAACGGGCAACGACCTCCAGCCCACCGGACTCACGCAGGGCGACCACGTCATTAACCATGGAGGCGCCGACGGCGATCGCCTCGCGCATCACCTCAGGCTTTCGGGTATCAATCGATATCGGCACCGACAACTCGGAGGCGAGCACTTCGATGACCGGCAGGACCCGCCGCTTTTCCTCTGCGACGTCGACCCCGAGGGACCCAGGGCGGGTGGACTCTCCGCCCACATCCACGATGGCCGCACCCTGCTCGACCATCTGGCGACCCCGGTCGAGTACCGCCTGCAGGTCAGGATAGGCGCCCCCATCGGAAAAAGAATCGGGTGTGACATTCAGCACACCCATGACCACCGGCTGGGTCAGGTCCAGCCGGTAATCTCCACATTGCAGGACGCCGGGGCAGCTCATGCCCTGTGTGATCACGGCAGGGCAGCCGGGGCGACCGCCCGCTAGTGCTGGCTGGCTGCGGGACCCACTGCAGGCGCCGCAGGCGCCGGCGCCTCGGGCTTGCCACCCGGCGGCTTGCCGGAATCCTCCCAGCCGGCTGGCGGGTTGGGCTGACGGCCGTCCATGATGTCCTTGATCTGCTGCTCGTCGATGGTTTCGTAGCGGATCAGCGCCTCGGCCATGACGTGCAGTTTCTCCATGCTGGAGGACAGGATGTCGCGGGCGCGCTGGTAGTTATCATCAATCAAGCGCCTGATTTCCTCGTCGATGACGTCGCGTGTCTTGTCGCCGACCTGCTTGTGCTGGGTCACAGAGCGCCCAAGGAACACCTCGCCGTCGTCCTCGGCATAGGTCAGGGTCCCCAAGCGCTCGGACAGACCCCACTTGGTCACCATGTTGCGGGCCAGCTCGGTGGCCCGCTCGATGTCGTTGGACGCGCCGGTGGTCACTGCCTCGGCACCGAAGACGATCTCCTCGGCCACTCGGCCACCGAACAAGGTCGCAATGCGGCTCTCGAGTCGCCGCTTGGAGGTGCTGTAGCGATCGGCCTCCGGCAGGAACATGGTGACCCCAAGGGCGCGGCCACGCGGGATGATCGTGACCTTGTAGACAGGGTCGTGCTCGGGAACGCTCAGGCCAACGATGGCGTGGCCGGCCTCATGGTAGGCGGTGAGGCGCTTTTCCTCCTCCGACATGACCATCGAGCGGCGCTCGGCACCCATCATGATCTTGTCCTTGGCCCGCTCGAACTCCTCCATGGTCACGGTGCGCTTGTTGGCGCGGGCCGCAAACAGCGCAGCCTCGTTGACCAGGTTCATCAGGTCGGCGCCGGAAAAGCCGGGCGTGCCGCGCGCGATAATGGAGGGATTGACGTCATCGCCCAGCGGGACACGTCGCATGTGGACCTTGAGGATGTGTTCGCGACCCCTGACGTCCGGCAGTGGCACCACCACCTGCCGATCGAAGCGACCCGGCCGAAGCAGCGCAGGATCCAGGACGTCCGGCCGGTTGGTGGCGGCAATCACGATGATGCCTTCGTTGCCCTCGAAACCGTCCATCTCAACCAGCAATTGATTCAGGGTCTGCTCACGCTCGTCGTGGCCGCCACCCAGGCCGGCGCCGCGGTGCCGACCCACGGCGTCGATCTCGTCGATGAAGATGATGCAGGGCGCGTGCTTCTTGGCCTGCTCGAACATGTCACGGACCCGAGACGCGCCCACACCGACGAACATCTCGACGAAGTCGGAACCGGAAATGGTGAAGAAAGGCACCTTGGCCTCGCCCGCGATGGCTCGCGCCAGCAAGGTCTTGCCGGTACCGGGGGGGCCCACCATCAGCACGCCCTTGGGGATCTTACCGCCCAGCTTCTGGAACTTCGAGGGATCCTTCAGGAAGTCGACGATCTCGGTCACCTCTTCCTTGGCTTCGTCCACCCCGGCCACGTCGGCGAAGGTGACCGCCACCTGGTCCTCGGACAGCAGGCGTGCGCGGCTCTTGCCGAACGACATGGCCCCACGGCCACCGCCGCCCCCTTGCATCTGCCGCATGAAATACACCCACACGGCGATCAGGAGCAGGATCGGGAAGGAGGACAGCAATAACTGCATCAGGATGGACTGCCGCTCCGGCGGGGCGGCATCGAAATTGACGCGCGACGACTGCAACAGGCCGATGAGCGCCGAGTTGTCGGTTTCCGGGTTGTAGACGACGTAGGGATCGCCGCCGGCACGCAGACCAGTGATGGTTTCGCCCTTGAAGGTGGCCGTGCGGATCCCGTCCGCCTTCACTTCTTCCAGGAATTGCGAATACGGCATCGGCTGCGGCGCCCCGCCGCGGACCCCGAAATTGGAAAACACGGCAAGCAGTACCGAGGCGATGATCACCCACAGCACGATGTTCTTGGTCAGGTCATTCAAGGCAGGCACTCCAATGGTGGCCGGGCTCTACGGATTAGAGCGGGGCAAAACCCGGGCGGTTCAACTTACTACGACCGACCGGCAACTGCCAGCGAAATGGGGGCGTTTTGCGAGCCTTGCAAGGTGCCGCTGCCCTATACTGGGGGGATGATCCTGAGCCCCAACCAACGCAAGTACCTGCGCGGACTCGGCCACGCGCTCCACCCCGTGGTCCTGATCGGCCAGCACGGGCTGACCGACGCCGTGGTCAAGGAGACGACGACCGCCCTGGAGAGCCACGAGCTGCTCAAGGTTCGGGCCCGTCTCGGCGACCGTCTCGAGCGGCAGAGAATTCTTTCGACCCTGGCCGAAAGGACGGAATCGGAGCTCGTTCAGACGATCGGAAACGTCGGTCTTTTTTATAAGAAAAACAAAGACTCAGGAAAGATCATTATTCCTGACTATTAGCATGCTCAGAGAAGCCGAACCTCGATAATCTCGAGGTGGCGTGTGCCACCTGGCACAGTGACCGAAACTTCCTCTCCCACTTCCTTGCCTACCAGGGCCCTGGCAATCGGCGAATTGATCGAGATCAGCCCCTGGCGGATGTCTGCCTCGTCGTCACCGACAATCTGGTAGGTGACCTCCGCGCCTTCCTCGTCGGCCAGCAGTACGGTCGCCCCGAAGACTACCCGCCCGGTGTCAGGCAAGGTGGTCGGGTCGATCACCTGGGCATCGGACAACCGGGCCTCGATTTCCTTGATGCGTCCCTCGATGAACCCCTGCTGCTCCCGGGCGGCCGCGTACTCGGCATTTTCCGACAGGTCGCCGTGAGCACGGGCCTCGGCAATGGCCTTGATGACCGCGGGCCGGTCCTCCGACTTCAGGCGTTTCAATTCGACTCGCAGCTTTTCGGCGCCTTTCAAGGTGATGGGTGCGCGGCTCACTTTGCGGCCCTCGCGTGCAGGTCCTGCAGGCGGTTGACCGTCGGGTTAACCAGATGCTCCAGCGCATCGCAGGTGGCGCGGGCGGCCGCCAGGGTGGTGTGATAGGCAACCCGCCTCATCACCGCCTCGCGGCGGATCGAGCGCGACTCCTGAATAGCCTGCCGACCCTCGGTTGTATTGATGATCAGGTGAATCTCACCATTCTTGATCATGTCCACGATATGGGGCCGTCCCTCACGCACCTTCTGCACCACCCGACAGGGGATGTCGGCGTCGCGGAAAACGCCGGCTGTCCCGCGCGTCGCCACCACCTCGAAGCCCTTGTCCGCCAGCTTGCGTGCAACTTCCACGGCAGCCTCCTTGTCCCGGTCGCGAACGCTGAACAGCACCACCCCGGACAGCGGCGGGGCAATCCCCCCGGCCAGGGACGCCTTGGCAAACGCCTCGGCAAAACTTTCGCCAGTGCCCATGACCTCCCCGGTGGACTTCATTTCCGGGCCAAGAATCGGGTCCGCCTCCGGAAACTTGTTGAATGGGAAGATCGCTTCCTTGACCGAATAATAGCCGGGCTTGCGCTCCCATAAGCCATCCAGCTCGGCCAGCTTACGGCCGGCCATGACCCGGGCGGCGACCTTGGCCAGCGGATACCCGATGGCCTTGGAGACGAAAGGCACGGTCCGCGAGGCGCGCGGATTGACCTCCAGCACATAGACCTGGCCGGCCTGGATCGCGAACTGCACGTTCATCAACCCCACCACGCCGAGGGCCTTGGCCATCTGCCGGGTCTGCCGCCTGAGCTCATCCTGCAGGGCTGCAGTCAGGGTCGCCGGTGGCAATGAACAGCTCGAATCCCCGGAATGAACCCCGGCCTGCTCGACGTGTTCCATGATGCCGCCGATCAGGACCTCCTCTCCGTCACAGATTGCGTCGACATCCACCTCGATGGCCGTGTCCAGGAAGCGATCCAGCAGGATGGGACTCTCGTTGGAGACCTCCACCGCCGAGCGCACGTAGCGCGCCAGGTCTTCTTCGGAGTAGACGATTTCCATGGCGCGCCCGCCGAGGACATACGATGGCCGGACCACCAGCGGATACCCCACTTCGGCCGCGCGGGTCAGCGCCTGCTCGGCATCCCTCGCCGTGGCATTTTCCGGTTGGGTCAGTCCCAGTCGGGCGATCAGTTGCTGGAAACGTTCGCGGTCCTCGGCCAGGTCGATGGAATCCGGGCTGGTCCCGATGATGGGCGCGCCGGCAGCCTCGAGAGACCTCGCCAGCTTGAGCGGCGTCTGGCCGCCGTACTGGACCACGATGCCCTCGGGTGACTCCAGGTGCACGATTTCCAGTACGTCCTCGAGGGTCAAGGGCTCGAAGTACAGGCGATCGGAAGTGTCGTAGTCCGTGGAGACGGTTTCCGGGTTGCAGTTGACCATGATGGTTTCGAAGCCATCCTCGCGGAGCGCCAGCGCGGCGTGGACGCAGCAATAGTCGAACTCGATGCCCTGCCCGATGCG
>JAURMS010000193.1 GCA_030830595.1 Gammaproteobacteria bacterium
ATACGTGTGGACGCCGTTCCGCGAGCAGGACGAACTGCCGGTCTTCGACACCGCGCTGCCCACCTTTGACCGCTACCGGCTGTTCAACCCCAACAGGTTGGTGGGCGGAGACCGAATCGCCGACGTGCACAGGCTAGCCATTGGCCTCACGAGCCGCCTGCTGGATACCAGCTCCGGCAGGCAGTTTTTGTCGGCCACCCTCGGCCAGGAATTCAACTTCGAGACACCGAGGGTCGCCCTGCCGGACGAGGGCGCCCGGGGCGACCGCAGCTCGGACCTGGTTGCAGAGTTGTCGGTTTCCGCGTACCGCGAGTGGAGCGTGGATCTCGGCCTGCAATGGGACCCCGCAGCCTCGACCTCGGTCCTGACCAGGGCCTTTGTGCAGTATCGACCCGGGCCGACGACCCTGGTCAGCCTGGGCTATCGTTACCGGGCCGGTGAGGTCGAGCAGTGGGAGTTCTCGACCCGCTGGCAGGTTGCGAGCAACTGGCAGGTGTTTGCCCGCCACGTCTACTCGGCCCGTGAAGAACAGGCTATCGACACCTTTGCCGGGCTCGAATACGAAGCCTGCTGCTGGAAGCTCCGGATATTCGGCGGACGCTACGTCTCCAACCGCACCGGCAAGCAAGACACCAGTTTCTCGATGCAGTTTGAACTCAAAGGCCTCTCCTCGGCCTTATCGGGGGGCGAGGCTTTCCCGGGGCGGGGGATTCGGGGATACTCCCGGCGCATCGGACTCGAGCCGTAAAGGGGCATTCTGGAATGATCATTCAATCTCTCGCCCGGATGGTGCTGGCCGGTTTCGCCTGCCTGACCTGCGCCCAGGCCCTCTCCCAGACCCAGGAACTCTCGGCAAGCGGCCAGCGCCTGGACAGGATCGCGGCCGTGGTGAATGACGGCGTCGTGCTGCAGAGCCAGGTCGAGCAGCAGACCGCCCTGATCGTCGAGCGTCTGCAGGAGCAATCGCAGGGCGAACTGCCGCCGATGCAGGTCATCCGGCAGCAGGTGCTGGAGCGGCTGGTGCTTCAGGAAATCCAGGCCCAGCGAGCCGAGCGGCTCGGCGTGGCGGTTGCCGATGACATGCTCAACTCGGCGCTCCGCGACGTGGCCCAGCGCAACGGTATTCCCTTCGACCAGATGCCGGGCATCCTTGCGGCCCAGGGCATCGACTACGTCGCCTACCGGGAGGACATGCGCCGCGAAATGCAGCTGTCCTTGCTGCGGCAGCGGGACGTGCTTGCGCGCATCTATGTGTCGCCGCGGGAACTCGAGCAGGCGCTGGCCCGGCAGGCGAGCGATGTCGATGCCAACGTGGAATACGACGTCTCGCACCTGCTCCTGGCCCTGCCGGAGTCAGCCACGGTGGAACAGATCGAAGCGGTCGAGGCACGTGCAAGCGAGATCCGGCAACGTGCGGTGACCGGCGAGGACTTCGGTCAGCTCGCCATCACCTTCTCGCAGGCCCAGTCGGCCCTTGATCGGGGCAAGTTGGGCTGGCGGCGTGCCAGTCAGCTTCCCCAGTTCATCGCCGAACAGATCCGGGCACTGGAACCGGGCCAGGTCTCGCAGCCGATCCGTACGCCTACCGGGTTCCACATTCTCAGGCTGGACGGCGCCCGTGGCGGTGATGGACCCATGATGGTGGAGCAGGTCAATGCCCGCCACATCCTGATGCGTCCCACCGAGGTGCAGGACGACGCCACCACCCGCCAGCGTCTGACTGAGCTGCGCGAGCGCATCCTCGCCGGTGAGGACTTCGCAGCCCTCGCCAGCATCACCTCCGAGGACCCCGGCTCGGCCAGCCAGGGCGGTGACCTGGGCTGGACCGGCCCGGGCACCTTCGTAGCGGATTTCGAGGAAGCGCTCACCCGCCTCGAGCCGGGTGAAATCAGCGAGCCTTTCCGCACCCAGTACGGCTGGCACATCGTGCAGCTGGTGGGCAAGCGCTCGCATGACCAGAGCGAGGAAGTCCGGCAGCAGCGCGTCCTGTCCGCCCTGCGCGAGGGCAAGGTCGACGAGGAAACCGAGCTGTGGCTGCGCCGCCTGCGTGACGAGGCCTACGTGGAGTACCTCGGCTCCTGACCCAGCCCGTGACACGCGTCCTGAGGTTACTGGTCACCACGGGCGAACCCGCGGGCATTGGCCCGGACATCTGCCTGCGCCTCGCAGCAGGGGCCTATCCCCACCAACTGGTGTTCGCAGGCGATCCCGAACTGCTGGCCGGGCGCGCACGCACGCTGGGGCTGTCGATCGGGATTCGGCCCTTCGAACAGGACGAGACCAGGGCTCCACAGCGCCCCGGCGAGATGCGTGTACTGGCCAGAACGCTTGTTCGACCCTCGGTCGCAGGGCAGCCTGAGCCGGCCAACGCGCCCTACGTCCTCGCCTTGCTGGATGCCGCCATCAATGGCTGCGTGAGCCACGTATTCGATGCGGTGGTGACGGCGCCGGTGCACAAGGGCCTGATCTGCGACGCGGGCCAGCCCTTCAGCGGCCACACCGAATACTTCGCCGAGCGCCTCGGATGCCCGCGTCCGGTGATGCTCTTGGTGGCAGGAGACCTGCGGGTCGCCCTGGCCACCACCCACCTCCCCCTGCGTGCGGTACCAGACGCGATGGACATCGACATGCTGCTGGAAATCCTGCGGGTCATGCATCGCGACCTGCAGGGCCGCTTCCAGATCGAGCGACCGACCATCCTTGTTTGCGGACTGAACCCGCACGCCGGAGAGGGCGGGCACCTGGGCTGGGAGGATGACCGGATCATCGCCCCGGCGATCGCCCGGGCCCGGGCAGAGGACATCGATGCGCTCGGTCCGCTGCCCGCCGATACCGTTTTCACTCCCCGCTCGCTGACCCGCGCCGATGCCGTGCTGGCGATGTACCACGACCAGGGGCTGCCGGTCGTCAAGCACAGCGGCTTTGGTGGGGGCGTGAACGTGACGCTGGGCCTGCCGATCATCCGCACCTCGGTGGACCATGGTACGGCCCTCGAACTGGCCGGCAGTGGACAGGCCGATCACGGCAGCCTGGTGGCCGCCGTCGACTTGGCAGTACGGTTGGCCGGTTGAGCCACCGTCCGCGCAAGCGCTTCGGCCAGCACTTCCTGCACGATGCCAAGGTCATCGCCCGCATCGTTGCGGCCATCGATCCCCGCCCGGGCGATCGCCTCGTCGAGATCGGACCGGGACTCGGCGCACTCAGCCTGCCGTTGCTGCAGCGCACGGGACGGCTGGAGGTGGTGGAGATCGATCGGGACGTGGTGGGGCCGCTGCGCGAGACCTGCGCGGGCCACGGCGAACTGGTCATCCACCAGGGCGATGCCCTGGCTTTCGACTTCGCCGCGCTGGCCGGCAGCGGCCCGCGGCTGCGGGTCTGTGGCAACCTCCCCTACAACATCTCGACCCCGCTGATGTTCCACCTCCTGGCCCAGGACAGCGCCATCCTCGACATGCACTTCATGCTGCAGCGGGAGGTGGTGGTGCGCATGGCGGCCGCACCGGGTGGTCGGGACTACGGGCGGCTGACTGTCATGCTCGCGGCCGCCTGCAGGGTGGAGCCCCTGTTCCGGGTGGGCGCCGGTGCCTTCTCGCCGCCGCCGAAAGTGGAATCGGCCGTGGTGCGACTGATCCCCTTGTCCCCCGCGCCGTTCCCCCTGGGGAATCCGGCAGACTATGCACGTATCGTGGCCGCGGCATTTTCCATGCGTCGCAAGACCCTGCGCAACGCGCTGCGGGGCGTGGTCGGCGAGGACGAGTTCCGGCGCGCGAGGGTCGATCCCGGCCGGCGTCCGGAGACCCTCTCCCCGGCGGAGTTCGGCGCCCTGTCCATGGAACTGGGCAGGGCACGCGGGATCGAAGCTGACGTATAGTGATGGCCTCACCCAGCCGTGGAGGGAGCACATGGCCATCTATTCCAGGATCCTGCTGGCAGTTGACCTGACCGAAGACAGCGAGGCCATCGCCGTGCGGGCGCGCGAACTCGCCGCGGCCTGCGGCGCCGAGCTCTCCATCCTGCACGTGGTGGAATACGTCCCGGTCGAGCCCATGGGAGAAACCCTGCTACCGGCGGTCCAGATCGAGGAGGAACTGGTGGCAAGGGCCCGAGACCGGCTCGCCGAACTGTCCTCCCGCCTCGACCTGACCGGCAGGCCCTGCGAAGTGGCTTGCGGCAACATCAAGGCCGAGATCGTCCGGCATGCCAAGGACCTCAAAGCCGACCTGATCATCCTCGGGAGTCGCGAGCGGCACGGCCTGTCGATCATGATCAACCTGACCGAGGATACAGTCCTGCACGCTGCACCCTGCGACGTGCTGGCGGTACGACTGCGATGACCGGGGGCGAGCCCCGCCGGCTGATTCGCGTGGAGGTGGACACCCGCTACCTCGACGAGCAATCGAGTCCTCGGGAGGGGCGTTTCGTGTTTGCCTACACCATCACGCTGCGCAACGAGGGCGACGTGGCCGCTCGGCTGCTCCGGCGTCGCTGGCTCATCACCGACGCCAACGGCAAGGTGCAGGAGGTGGAGGGAGACGGCGTGGTCGGTGAGCAGCCGCACCTGCAGCCCGGCCAAGGCTTTCGCTACACCTCGGGCGCGGTCCTTGAAACCCCGGTGGGGGCGATGCAGGGAGCCTATGAAATGCTGGCCGATGATGGCATCGCCTTCGACGCGCCCATCCCCGCCTTTACGCTGGCCATCCCCGGGACCATTCACTGACCTGCTGCGATGGCGGTCTACGCGATCGGCGACGTGCAGGGCTGTCAGCCGGCTCTGCTGGCCCTGCTCGAGGCACTGCGCTTCGACGGCGCCGTGGATCGTCTCTGGCTGACCGGTGACCTGGTCGCCCGCGGCCCGGATTCACTGGGCAGCCTGCGCAGCGTGCGGGCCATGGGCGACGCCGTGCGGGTGGTCCTTGGCAACCACGACCTGCACCTGCTGGCCATGGCGGCGGGTGTACGTCCCCTGCCCGACGAGCCCGGTCTGCGCGAGGTGCTCGCCGCCGCCGATAGGGACGACCTGCTCGACTGGCTGATCCGCCAACCCCTGCTGCAGCACGACCCGCAACTCGACTGCACGCTGGTGCACGCCGGCATCGCACCCGGCTGGGACCTCGCCACCGCCGTGGCCGAGGCCGAGAACGTACAGCAAGCGCTGCAATCCCGTCCGCGCGAGACGCTCGCCGCCATGTACGGCGACGAACCCCGCTGCTGGCAGGCTGGCCGCGAGGGCATGGACCGGGTGCGCTTTGCCATCAACGCCTTCACCCGCATGCGCCTGGTGGACCGGGACGGCTGCCTGGTGCCG
>JAURMS010000194.1 GCA_030830595.1 Gammaproteobacteria bacterium
CTAACCGTCACCGGAACGCCGCTCAATGCGGCGTTCCCGCACAGCTCGTCCACCAGTTTCTCATCCGTCAGGTCGTTCACGCTGACGCCCGGATGCTGGTTGGCGACCGACAGGTGGGTGCCCGACCGGCCGTGACCCCACCCGTGGGGAATGCTGACCGTGCCCGGCATCATGTCGTCGGAGACCTCCAGCGGCAGTTGCACGGCACCGGTCCTGGAGCGAACTTCGACAGGCTGGCCATCCACCAAGTGGGTGGCTTCGGCATCCATGGGGTGCATCAGCAGCGTACACCGAACCGGGCCTTTCACCAGGCGTCGACTGTTATGCATCCAGGAGTTGTTGGTGCGAGGGTCCCTGCGACCGATCAGCAGCAGTCGTCCGGGTTCCGGATAAGTCAGGCGATCATCCAGCCGGTCGAGGTCCTGCATCAGCGGCTCTGGCGCCAGGTTGATCCGCCGATTGGGAGTGGCAAGCCGTTCAGGCAGGCAGGGTTTCAGGGCTCCCAGGTCCAGCCCATGGGGATGCTCGCGTGCCAACTTCGACAGTGTCAGGCCCCGCCGCAAAGGGCTCCAGCCAGCACCGTATGGACCAAGGCGGAGGCCGGCCGCGAGAACTCGCCTGGGTGTGGCCCAGCGAGCCAGCGCTCGCTCCCGCCAGGCGGACCCGCCTCGGCGCAGGCGCAGGATCCGTTGGGTGAGGCCATGGAAGATTTCCCAGTCGTGCCGCGCCTGCCCGTCGCGTGGAAACAAGGGCTTCGAGTATTTTGCGGTATTGCGAATCGCCAACAGGTTGAAAATCAGGTCGTAGTGATCTCGCTCCAAGCCGAAAGTCGGGGGCAGGATCAGGTGGGCATGACGCGTGGTTTCATTCAGGTAAAAGTCTACCGAGACCATGAAATCGAGCGTCGGCAGGGCCTGTTCGAGCCGACGTCCATTCGGGGTGGACAACACCGGGTTGCCGGCCGAGGTCACCAGCGCCCTGACCTGGCCGTCCCCCGGTGTCAGGATTTCTTCCGCCAGCGCTGCCACGGGAAACTCGCCGCTGAACTCGGGCAGGCCGCTGACCCGGGTACGGCGACGGGCATAGGCACTGCCCTGGCCGAGGCCAGAGGTCAGCCCGAGCACGTCGACGGCAGGCTGGCTGAACATGGCGCCGCCGGGTCGGTCGAGGTTGCCGGTCAGGATGTTGAGCAGCTGACCCAGCCACTGGGTCAGCGCGCCATAGGCCTGGGTGGACGCGCCCATGCGGCCGTAGCACACGGCCGAGGGTGCCTGGGCGAATTCACGGGCGACCTCGCGCAGGGTACCGGCCTCGATCCCGGTGATCCCCTCGACTGCCTCGGGACGGTAGTTGGCTACGCGTGCCTGCAGGTCGTCCAGGCCGTCCAGGCACTCTTCCAGCCGGCCCGGCCGGATCAGCTTCTCCTCGAACAACACCTGCAGCATGGCCAGCAGGAACAGTGCATCGGTGCCCGGACGAATTGGCAGATGTCGATCTGCGAGTCGCGCGGTCTCACTACGCCTCGGGTCGACCGTCACGAGCCGACCGCCCCGTGCCCTGAGGGCCTTCAGCCTCCGGGTCACGTCCGGTGCCGTCATCAGGCTGCCATTGGAGACCACCGGATTGGCCCCCAAGACCAGGAAGTAGTGGGTCCGGTCGAGGTCCGGCACGGGCAGCAATAACTGATGGCCGTACAGGAAGTACGCGGCGAAGTGGTGAGGCAGTTGATCTACCGAGGTTGCTGAATAGCGGTTATGGGTGCGCAGTGAGCGCGCGAATTGGGCGCCGGACAACAGCGCGCTGTAACTGTGGACCTGCGGGTTGCCGAAGTAGGTAGCAACCGCGTGACGCCCATGCAGAGCCTGCACCTCGACCAGCCGCCTGGCTGCCTCGTCCAGGGCTTCCTTCCAGCCGATCTCCTGCCACCCGGTCTCAGTGCGTCGCAAGGGTCGGCGCAGCCGATCTGGGTCTTCCTGCACGTCCTTCAGCGCGACCGCCTTGGCACATACGTGGCCACGACTGAATGGATCTGCCTCGTCACCCCTGATGGAGTGAATGACGCCACCGTCGGTCCTGATCTCGACGCCGCACATGGCCTCGCAGAGGTGGCAACTCCGGTAATGCGCACCAGCCGATCGTTTCATATGGGCAGTGTACGTCCCCTTGTCACAATCGGTTAGCATCCGGACATGGACAGCACGAATCTTTCCACGGCCGACCTCGCCGACGCCCACCCGGCAGCCCAGGTGGCCAGTCCAGGGTTGCGGCATTTCGGAGGCAGGGGGCGATTTTTCGGGCCCATTGCCACCATCCTCTGTTTCGAGGACAACTCACGGGTCCGCGAATTGGTGGCTTTGCCGGGCCTTGGCAGGGTGCTGGTGGTGGACGGCGGTGGATCCATGCAGTGCGCGCTCCTCGGTGACCTGCTCGGAGAAAAAGCCGTTCAGAACGGCTGGGCCGGCGTCGTGGTCAATGGCTGTGTCCGGGACACCCGCCGGCTGCGTGAACTGCCCTTGGGCGTTATGGCGCTGGAGACCCACCCCAGGCGCAGCGAGAAGAGGGGCCTCGGGGAGGTGGACATTCCCGTGCGTTTTGCCGGGGTGACCTTCGAACCGGGTGGGCATTTGTATGCCGACGAGGACGGCCTGTTGGTCAGCGCTGAC
>JAURMS010000195.1 GCA_030830595.1 Gammaproteobacteria bacterium
GCGTGGACGCAGCAATAGTCGAACTCGATGCCCTGCCCGATGCGATTGGGGCCGCCGCCGAGGATCACGATCTTGCGCCGCTGACTGGGCTCGGCCTCGCATTCCTGGTCGTAGGTGCTGTACAGGTAGGCCGTGGCGGAGGCGAATTCAGCCGCGCAGGTATCGACCCGTTTGTAAACGGGGCGTACCCCCAGGCGCTGACGCAGGGCACGGACCTCGTCCTCCTTCAACCCGACCAGGGTTGCGAGCCTCGCATCCGCAAAGCCGAGGCGCTTGAGCGCACGCATGCGCGCCGGGTCCTCAAGGGCCGAGGCACCGTCCTGGGCCACCCGCCGCTCCTCCTCCAACAGCCCACCGATCTGGGCCAGAAACCAGGGGTCGATCCGGGTCAACTCATGAATACGATCGAGACCCCAGCCCGCCCGAAAGGCATCACCCACCAGCAGCAGGCGGTCCGGACCGGGATGCCTCAACTGCTCCTCGAGTGCCGCGGCCGTCTCCTCCTCCAGCGGCAACTCGAGACGGGGGTTGAATCCAGACAGCCCGGTTTCGAGGCTGCGGAGGGCCTTCTGTAGCGATTCAGGGAACGATCGCCCGATGGACATGGCCTCGCCGACCGACTTCATCTGGGTCGTCAGGCGGTCGTCGGTGCCAGGAAACTTCTCGAAGGCGAAGCGCGGAATCTTGGTCACGACGTAATCGATGGCCGGTTCGAAAGACGCCGGGGTGGCCCCGCCCGTAATCTCGTTGCGCAACTCGTCCAGCGTATAGCCGACGGCGAGCTTGGCTGCGACCTTGGCGATCGGGAATCCCGTTGCCTTCGAGGCCAGCGCCGAGGAGCGCGACACGCGCGGATTCATCTCGATGACCAGCATCCGGCCGTCCGCCGGATTGACCGCGAACTGGACGTTGGAACCACCGCACTCCACCCCGATCTTGCGCAGCACCGCAATGGAGGCATCGCGCATGCGCTGGTATTCCTTGTCGGTCAGGGTCTGGGCCGGTGCCACCGTGATGGAGTCGCCGGTGTGCACGCCCATGGGATCGAGATTTTCGATGGAGCAGACGATGATGCAGTTGTCCTTGCTGTCGCGCACCACCTCCATCTCGAATTCCTTCCAGCCGAGGACCGACTCTTCAACCAACACCTCGTGGGTCGGGGAAGCGTCCAGCCCGCGGGAGACGATGCGCTCGAACTCATCCCGGTTGAAGGCAATGCCACCCCCCGAACCGCCCATGGTGAACGAGGGCCTGATGACCGTCGGGTAGCCGACCTCGGCCTGGATGGCGAGCGCCTCGTCGAGGCTGCGGGCAATGGAGGCCCGCGGGCACTCCAGGCCGATGTCGCGCATGGCGTTGCGGAACAACTCGCGGTCCTCGGCCATGTCGATGGCATCGCGCGAAGCCGCGATCAGCTCCACGCCGTATTGCTCGAGGACACCTTCGCGGACCAGGTCGAGCGCCGTGTTCAGTCCTGTCTGGCCACCCATGGTGGGCAGTAGGGCATCTGGACGTTCCTGCTCGATGATGCGCGCCACGCTGCGCCAGTTGATCGGCTCGATGTAGACCGCATCCGCCATGTCAGGGTCGGTCATGATGGTGGCGGGGTTCGAATTGACCAGGATGACCCGGTAGCCCTCCTCCCTGAGCGCCTTGCAGGCCTGGGCGCCCGAGTAATCGAACTCGCAGGCCTGGCCGATGATGATCGGACCGGCGCCGATGATGAGGATACTCTGCAGGTCGTTACGGCGTGGCATGTCAGCGCTCCCCTCGGCTCAGGCGGTAATCCTCCATGGAGGTGATGAAGCGCTCGAAGAGCTGCTCTGCATCCCGCGGACCAGGGCTGGCCTCGGGATGTCCCTGGAACCCGAAGGCCGGCACGTCGGTGGCAGCCATGCCCTGCAGCGAGCCGTCGAACAAGGAGCGATGGGTGGGCACCAGGGTAGACGGCAGGCTGGACTCATCGACGGCAAAGCCATGATTCTGGCTGGTGATCAGCACCCTGCCACCCTCGAGCGCCTGCACCGGATGATTGGCGCCGTGGTGGCCGAACTTCATCTTGACCGTGCGGGCCCCTGCAGCCAGTCCGAGCAGCTGATGGCCGAGGCAGATCCCGAACAGCGGTACCTTCGCCGCCAGGAACCTGCGTATTGCCTCGATGGCGTAGCCACACGGTTCGGGGTCGCCCGGACCGTTTGAGAGAAACACGCCATCGGGTTCGAGCGCCAGGACGCTCTCTGCGG
Organism: Gammaproteobacteria bacterium; assembly: GCA_030830595.1. GTDB lineage: Bacteria > Pseudomonadota > Gammaproteobacteria > Steroidobacterales > Steroidobacteraceae > SG8-30. The sequence goes on from JAURMS010000195.1 coordinate 2,244, forward strand.
AGGTCTCGGCCGGGACCACGGTGACGCGACAGCCATGATCGACCAGCAGGCGCAGGATGTTGCGCTTGATCCCGAAGTCATAGGCCACGACGTGCCAATGCAGGGGCTGTCGGGCGCCCGGCGGGCGATCCCACAAGGTGCCCTCCGTCCACTGGTAACTGCGCCGACAGCTGACTACCCGGGCAAGGTCCATGCCCTTGAGTCCGGGGAAAGCCGCGGCGGCCTCGCGCGCCGCCTCCGGGCTGGACTTGGGGCCGGCCATGATGCAACCCGCCTGCGCGCCCTTCTCCCGCAGGATGCGGGTCAGGCGCCGAGTGTCGATGCCGGCGATGGCCACCACTTCCGCCTGGGTGAGGAATTGCTCCAGCGAACCGTTGGCGCGCCAGCTCGAATGCAACGGGGGCAGGTCCCGAATCACCAGGCCGGCCGCATGGACACGAGCCGACTCGAGGTCTTCGGGGGTGGCACCGGTGTTGCCAATGTGGGGGTAGGTCAGGGTGACGACCTGCCGGCAGTAAGAGGGATCGGTGAGGATCTCCTGGTAACCGGTCATGGCAGTGTTGAACACCACTTCCCCGGTTGAACTGCCCGCCACGCCAATCGAAATGCCCTCAAACAGGCTGCCATCTTCAAGGGCCAGGATCGCCGGCGCATGGGGCATTCAGGTTCTCCTTCTCACTCCCCTGCTTCCCGGCACACGCGCATGGCGATGACGGGGGGAACTGCGAGTTCCTCCCGTTGGTGGTGTCCGGAAATTAGGGATCCAACCTGAAAAGGAAGTCTACGCGAACCCGTTCGGCTATGTCCACGTCAGCCTTTAAGCCCCAGGACATCCGGCATCCCGTAGAACCCGGCGGGTCGGCCACGCAGCCAGCCCGCCGCCAACAGGGCGCCATGCGCGAAGGCCATGCGGTCCGTGGCGCGATGGACCAATTCCACCGATTCGCCCTCGCCGAGAAAGCGCACTGTGTGCTCGCCCACGATGTCACCGCCGCGCAGGACGGCAAACCCGATGCCGCCACGGGCACGCGGGCTTTCAGGACGGCCCGGCTCCACTGCCACCTCTCTCAGCGAGCGACCGCGGGCGCCCGCCGCGACCTCGCCGAGTCGAAGCGCGGTGCCCGAGGGGGCGTCTCGCTTGTTCCGGTGATGGGCCTCCACGACCTCGATGTCGTAGTCCTCGCTGAGGGCGGCAGCGGCCTGCGCAACCAGCGCAAAGAGCAGGTTGACACCCACGCTCATGTTCGGCGAAGCGAGGATCGGCTGATGGTGGGCGGCGTCCCGCAGGGCGAGTTGCTGGGCCTCATTCAGTCCGGTCACGCCCACCACCCAGGGCAGATGGAGCCGGCCAAGGACCCCGAGGTTGCCCTCGAACGCGCCCGGCAGGGTGAAATCAATGGCCACCTCCGCCTTGGAAAGGGCCGCCCCGGGATCAGCCGTGACCTCGACCCCCAGCGAGCCGGCACCCGCCACATCGCCCGCATCATGACCCAGCCACGGACTGGCCGGTGACGCCAAGGCCCCGACCAGGCTGTAGTCAGGACTGCTGCCGATGGCCCGCACCAGACAACGGCCCATGCGGCCGGTGACGCCGAGGATGGCGAGCTTCACCGTCATCGACATCTCACTGGGTGATGTTACCGAAGAAGCGCTTGACGCCATCCAGCCAGGAACTCTCGCGCGGATGATGGCGCTGGGGATCGCCGGTCAAGGTGGCTTCGAAGTCCTGAAGGATCTTCTTCTGCTCCGAGGTGAGGTTGACGGGGGTCTCCACCACCACCCTGCAAAACAGGTCGCCAGTCGGCCCGCCGCGAACGGGCCGAACGCCTTTTTCACGCAGCCTGAAGACCCGGCCGGACTGCGTTTCGGCCGGCACCTTGATGACGGCGTGCCCGTCCAGGGTCGGGACCTCGATGCTGCCCCCAAGGGCGGCCGTGACGAAACTCACCGGCACCTCGCAGGAGAGGTGCGCGCCATCACGGTCGAAGATCGGGTGATCGCGAACGACCACCTCGACGTACAGATCCCCCTTGGATCCACCCTGCCGGCCGGCCTCGCCCTCGCCCGGCAGTCGGATGCGGTCACCGGTGTCGACGCCCGCTGGCACCTTGACTGAGAGCTTGCGCTCCTCCCGAAGCCGCCCCTGGCCAAGGCAGTCGTCACAGGGGTGGGTGATGATCGTGCCGCGACCCTTGCAGTGCGGACAGGGCTGCTGGACGCTGAAAAAACCCTGACTGATGCGAACCTGCCCTGCCCCCTTGCAGGTGCTGCAGGTCTCCGGCGTCTTGCCGGCCTCGGAGCCGCTGCCACCGCAGGTCGAGCACTCCCCGACGGAGGGAAAGCTGATCTCCTGCTGGGTGCCAAAGACGGCCTGTTCGAGATCCAGTTCCAGTTCGTAGCGCAGGTCTGCGCCTCGGTAGGCGCCACGCCCGCCTCGACGACCCCCGCCAAAAATATCCCCGAAGACGTCCCCGAAGATGTCCCCGAACGCATCAGCAGGGTTTAAGTGATGGCCACCCCACCGAGAACCATCGAGGCCGGCATGGCCGAACTGGTCGTAGGCGGCGCGCTTCTGCGGATCGCTCAGGACCTCGTAGGCCTCCTTGGCTTCCTTGAACTTCTCCTCGGCTTCGGCATCGCCAGGATTGCGGTCAGGGTGGAACTTCATCGCCAGCCGGCGATAGGCCTTCTTCAGGTCGGCCTCTCCCGCATTGCGGGGCAAGGACAACACCTCGTAATAGTCTCGCTTCGACATGGCCCACCCCATGAAGAACCGCCGGGTGACGGATGTCGCCCGGCGGTCCGTTGATCGACAGGACCGGCGGAGCCTAGCGCCCCTGACCGTCCTTGTCCTTCACTTCCTCGAACTCGGCATCCAGCACGTCATCGCCGCCGGCACTCCCTGCCGACCCTGCCGCTTCGGCGCCAGCCTCGCCCTGGAAGGCACCCTGCGCGAGGGTGGCAGCAGCCTGGGCCAACGCCTCGGCCTTGCGGTCGATGGCCTCCTTGTCGTCGCCCTTGAGGGCGCCGCGCAGGTCACCGAGCGCTGACTCGATGTTTCCGCGCTGGGCCGGATCGACCTTGTCACCCAGGTCAGCCAGCGTCTTTTCGGTGGAGTGCAGCAAGGCATCGGCCCGGTTGCGGCTCTCCACGAGCTCGCGGAACTTCTTGTCCTCGTCGGCGTGGGCCTCGGCATCGCGGACCATCCGGTTGATCTCGTCCTCGGACAGGCCACTGGAGGCCTTGATCACGATCTTCTGTTCCTTGCCCGTAGCCTTGTCCTTGGCTGAGACGTGCAGGATGCCGTTCGCGTCGATGTCGAAGGTCACCTCGATCTGCGGCATGCCTCGAGGCGCCGGGGGAATGTCGCTGAGGTCGAACTTGCCCAGCGACTTGTTGTCCGCGGCGCGCTCGCGCTCGCCCTGCAGCACGTGGATGGTCACGGCCGGCTGGTTGTCCGCGGCGGTCGAGAAAGTCTGGGTGGCCTTGGTCGGGATGGTGGTGTTTTTCTCGATCAGCTTGGTCATGACCTCGCCGAGCGTCTCGATGCCCAGGGACAGCGGGGTCACGTCGAGCAGCAGCACGTCCTTCACCTCGCCACCGAGCACGCCGCCCTGGATGGCCGCACCGATCGCGACGGCCTCGTCCGGGTTGACGTCCTTGCGCGGTTCCTTGCCGAAGAAGTCCTTGACCGTCTTCTGCACCAGCGGCATGCGGGTCTGGCCGCCGACCAGGATGACCTCGCTCACATCATTGATGGACAAGCCAGCGTCCTTGAGCGCCACCTTGCAAGGCTCGATCGTCCGGCGCACCAAGTCGTCGACCAACGACTCCAGCTTGGCACGCGTGAGCTTGATGTTCAGGTGCTTGGGACCTGAGGCGTCCGCCGTGATGTAGGGCAGGTTCACCTCAGTCTGCTGGCCCGAGGACAGCTCGATCTTGGCCTTCTCGCCGGCTTCCTTGAGGCGCTGCATGGCAAGCGGATCCTTGCTGACGTCCACCCCGCTTTCCTTCTGGAACTCGGCGGAGATGTAATCGATGATCTTGCGGTCGAAGTCCTCGCCACCGAGGAAGGTGTCGCCATTGGTGGACAGGACCTCGAACTGCCGCTCGCCGTCGACGTCGGCGATCTCGATGATCGACACGTCGAAGGTGCCGCCGCCGAGGTCATACACCGCGATCTTGCGATCCCCACCCTTCTTGTCGAGCCCATAGGCCAAGGCCGCCGCGGTAGGCTCGTTGATGATGCGCTTGACCTCCAGGCCTGCGATGCGGCCGGCGTCCTTGGTCGCCTGGCGCTGCGCGTCATTGAAATAGGCAGGCACCGTGATGACGGCCTCGGTCACCGTCTCGCCCAGATAATCCTCGGCGGTCTTTTTCATCTTCATGAGGACACGCGCAGAAATTTCCGGCGGGGCCACCTTCTTGCCCTGCGCTTCGAGCCAGGCGTCACCGTTGTCGGCCTCGACGATCTTGTAGGGCGTCAGCGGGATGTCCTTCTGGACCACCTTGTCCTGGAAGCGACGGCCGATCAGGCGCTTCACCGCGTAGAAAGTATTGCGAGGGTTGGTGACCGACTGGCGCTTGGCGGGCTGGCCGACCAGCACCTCGTCATCCTTGGTAAAGGCGACGATGGAGGGCGTCGTGCGATCACCCTCGCTGTTCTCGATGACCTTCCAGGTCCCGCCTTCCATGACCGCGACACAGGAGTTGGTCGTGCCGAGGTCGATTCCGATGATCTTGCCCATGTGATGGCTCCCAGGTAAGCAAAAGGTTGACTTGCTGGCGAGGTGGGGCCGCAGGCCCCTCGTTTCAAGCCTCGACAGCGCGCGCGATGATGACGCGGGCCGGCCGGAGCAGGCGCCCGTTGAGCACGTAGCCCTTCTGGATGACGTTCAGGATGGTGTCCGGGGCCGCTTCGGCACTCGGCTGCATGGCCATGGCCTCGTGCTGGGCCGGATCGAAAGCCTGCCCGAGCGGGTCGATTTCAGTGATCCCCGCCCCGCCCATGGCCTTGACCAGGAGCCTCAAGGTGGCCTGCTGCCCCTCGAGCAGCACCTTCGGGTCCGCCGAGCCGGCGTTCGCCAATGCCAGTTCCATGCTGTCCAGGACGGGAAGGAGGGCCTCGGCGAGGCGCTCGGCGCCAAACTGCCTGGCCTGTTCGACTTCCCGGGCCACGCGCCGACGGTAGTTATCCAGGTCGGCGACCGCCCGGAGCAGGGCATCGCGCTGCTCCAGCAGACGCTGCTCCGCCTCGGCAAGTTTCTGTTCGAGGGACTGGCCCTCGTCCGTGGCAGCAGGCGCCGCCCGGGTCGCCTCGGACCCGTCTGTAGGGGGTATCTCGCTCATAGAAGGCGGCTATGGGGCCGGATGACGGGAATTCAAGGCCGAACCCAGCAGCCGCGCGGTGAGGTCGACGATGGGGATGACCCGCTCGTAGGCCATGCGGGTGGGACCGATCACCCCCAGCACGCCAATGGTGTTTCCATCGGCGGAGTAAGGCGCCGCCACCACGGTGCAATCGTCGAGGATCCGGTAGCCGGATTCGTGCCCGATGAAGATCTGCACCCCCTCTGCGTGCAGGCTCTGGTCCAGCAGGTGCAGGATGTCGCGCTTCTCCGTGAACGCCTCGAACAGCCGGCGCAGCTTTTCCACACTCGACAGCTCGGCGAAGCCCATCAGGTTCGCCTGTCCGGCGATCAGCACGTCGGCGCCGGTCGGCTGCTGACCCGAATCAAACAGGCGCTCGGCAATGTTGACCGCATCCTGCATCATCTGGTTCAGGGTCTCTCGAGCCTCCCGCAGCTGGGCGACCAGCAGCGAGCGCACGTTCGCCAGCTCCCGTCCCCGAAACTGTTCGTTCAGGAAGCCTGCGGCTCGACGCAACTGCTCGGGCGTGTAGTGGCGGTCCATCTGCAGGACCTTGTTTTGCACCTCACGCCCATTGACCACCAGGATGGCCAACACCCGATTCTCCGACAGGCCAAGGAACTCGATCTGGGACAGCGCCGCCTGTGTGGCCCTGGGAACCAGCACGACGCCGGCGAGCCGGGTCATGTTGGACAGGACCTCGCTGGCCGTCGCAACCAGTGCCTTGGGATCGTCGGTGCCTAGCTGGAACGCACGCTCCAGGCTTTCCACCTCCCCCGCTTCCGGCGGCTGGAACTTGAGCAGGGTATTCACGAACAGCCGGTAGCCCTTGTCGGTGGGAATCCGCCCGGCGGAGGTATGGGGCGAAGCCACAAAACCATGCTCCTCAAGGTCCGCCATCACGTTGCGTATCGAGGCAGAACTGAGTTGCAGGCCAGACTCACGGGAGAGGGTTCGGGACCCGACCGGTTGACCGTCGCGTATGTAATGCTCGATCAGCGTCTTGAGCAGGGTTCTGGCCCGCTCGCTGATCCGGTCTTCCATCAACGGTGTGCCGTCAGTCATAAAGCAATGTTTCGAATGGTTTTTTTCACCCGGTCCCCAATGCCTGTAGCGGACGTTAGCAACCACGCTTCGAGAGTGTCAAGCAGCCCGAAAATGCTTGCTCCCCAACCAGTTATGCCAGTAGTCGGCAAACTGCGCGCGTGATAAAACGTAGACCCCATGGAAAGGCGTTTCCCAACCGTTGCCCTCGTGGGTCGGGCCCACGATCCGAGGGTCACCGACTCGCTGTTGGCCCTGGCCGAACACCTGCGCCGCGGTGGTCGGGAAGTCATTTGTGAAACAGGGCCGTTGGCTGAGCTTTTCGGAGGGCTTGCCGGCGCTGTACCGGCCACTGTTCTCGCCCGACGCGCCGATCTGGTGGTGGCGGTCGGTGGGGACGGTACCATGCTTTACGCTGCTCAACTGGTGCTGGGAGGCGGCACGCCTCTGCTGGGCATCAACCGCGGCCGGCTGGGTTTCCTGACAGACATCTCGCCACCGGAGATGATCGCTCGCCTCGATGAGGTCCTGGCCGGTCAGTATCAGGAAGACGTGCGTGCCCTCCTCACTGCCCGCCTGGAGCGGGCCGGTCGGGA
>JAURMS010000196.1 GCA_030830595.1 Gammaproteobacteria bacterium
TCGACCATTGCGGGGGTGATGTTCTGTACGGCGGCGATGCCGATGGTGCCGGGATTGATCCGGACCCCATCCACCAGCAGCAGCACGTGGTTGGAGTCGCTGCCGCGGATGAACACGGAGGTCTGCTGCCCCGGGCCTCCGAGGCGCGCGATATCGATGCCGGCACGCAGCCGCAGCGCATCCGCGAGGTCGCCTCCCGGCAGGCGTGCGAGTTCCTCGCCCGTGATGATCTCGATGGATCCCAGCACTGCCTCACTGGGTATTTCGGTCCGAGTTGCCGTGATGAATACCTGTTCCATGGCAGCGTCGGACGAGGCTTGACAGGCCCAGTTGCCGCACACCACGAACAGCCATCCCCCGATCGATCTTTTCATTATCTTCCCGCCCTCCCGCAGGCCTGGCACACAACCGGACAGGGGTGAGACGGGGAACGCGGGATCCGCGGGGACCTGCGCCCCGACCGCCCACCGCGATCCCGGCAACATCGACAGGCCGGTCTCCGGGCTTCCAGCTGACCTGCCCATGAGGCAGGTGGGTCGCATCGCCTTCCCGGAACTCCGTGGTGGACTCCAGTGGCCGCAGGCCGTCCCTGCGTGATGCGCCTTGCGCCGGTTACCGTTGCGGGGGCAGCGCCGGCCTTGCAGACTCGCTGCGCACCGGCTTCCCGTTTAACCCCGGACGCATCCGGGGTCACCTGTCGAGCCGTCACTCTAGGCAGCACCCGCTACCGGGTCAAGCAGTGGATTGACGGAGCGCATCCGCGGGGGCACCCTGCACGTCCATGTCTGCCATCCAAACTCGGTCTGAGTTGCTGGAAGCCGCGCTGGAAGCCGCCGCTGCGGCCAGGGAAATCATCCTGCGCCATTACCGCAGCAAGTCGCTGGAGGTCTCGCTCAAGGCTGACCGATCACCCGTCACCGAGGCGGACGTGGCGGCCGAGCGCGTGATTCACGAGGTGCTGAAGGGCCGGTTCCCGGCCCACGGCTTCTTCGGTGAGGAAACCGGTTCGCACTCCATGATGGCCGACCACATCTGGCTGGTAGATCCGATCGACGGCACCAAGAGCTTCGTGCGGGGCTACCCCATGTTCTCGACCCAGATTGCGCTGCTCGAGAGGGGGCGACTGGTGCTGGGTGTGTCCTGCGCTCCTGCCTATGGGCAGACCTGCTGGGCCGAACGGGGCGGCGGTGCGTGGCTGGACGGCGAGCCGATCAAGGTCAGCGGCGTCGAGGCGCTCGGGGATGCAACCCTGTCCACCGGCAACCTGCGGACGCTGGCGCTGGGCCCCGCGTGGGGCCGATTCGGTGGCGTGGTCGGTTCGGTCAACCGCATCCGGGGCTACGGGGATTTCCTCCACTATCACCTGCTGGCGTCGGGGCGTATCGACGCGGTGGTCGAATCCGACGTCAACATCCTCGACATCGCGGCGCTCTCGGTCATAGTCGAGGAGGCCGGTGGGCATTTCACCGACCTCGGTGGTGGCTCCGTGGGCTTCGACACCACCTCGGTGCTGGCCACCAACGGTCGACTGCATGCCGGCCTGCTGGAGGCCATCCGCTACGCCTGAGGCGGGCTGCGGGTCAGTAGATCGACACCTCGCGCCGCCCGGAGGCATCGCGCGCGCCGCGGAACATGCCCTCGGTGTTGAACTCCATGGCGATGCGCCCCGCATGGTCGATGACGATGACCCCCCCGTCGCCGCCGATGCCGGCCAGTGACTGGCTGACGGCCTCGCGGGCTGCAGTCGCGGCGTCGAGCCCCCGGTGACGGATGAGGGCGGCGATTTCATGCGCCAGAACCGAGCGGATGAAGTACTCGCCGCTGCCGGTGGCGGAGACGGCGCAGGAGCGGTTGTCGGCGTAGTTGCCTGCGCCGATCACCGGCGAGTCGCCTACCCGGCCCCAGCGCTTGTTGGTCATGCCGCCGGTCGAGGTCGCCGCGGCCAGGTTGCCCTGCTGGTCGCGCGCCACGGCGCCCACCGTGCCGTAATAGCCGAGGTCCGCAGCACTCAGCCGGTCGCCCTTGCGGGCCCGCTCCAGCTGGTTCCAGCGCCGTTCTGTGAAGAAATAGCTACGCGGAACCAGCTCGACGCCGCGTTCGAGGGCGAACTCCTCGGCGCCGGTGCCGGTGAGCATGACGTGCGGCGAGTCCTCCATGACCGCCCGCGCCAGCAGCACCGGGTTGCGGACGTGTCGGACCCCTGCCACGGCCCCGGCCTGCAGATCCTTGCCGTCCATGATCGAGGCATCCAGTTCATTGATGCCCTCGTGGTTGAACACCGCGCCACGCCCGGCGTTGAACAGGGGGGAATCCTCCAGGATGCGCACTGCGGTGGTTACTGCATCCAGGCCGCTGCCGCCACGCGCGAGTACGGCGTAGCCGGCATCGAGTGCCGACTCCAGGTCGCGGCGGTAGGCGGCCTCGGACTCCGGGGTCATCGAGGCTCGGCTGATCACGCCGGCGCCCCCGTGAATGGCGATTCCGAACATCGATGGGCTCTCCTCGCACCATGCGGGTGCACTGGCCACGACACAGAGGATGAACAACGCGAGTCTGGGCAGCATGGGCGATACCTCCGTGGGGTATTATCGACCGGTCACCCGCCTGAAGTCAGCCATGCGTCCCGTATCCACCCTGCTCATTGCCAACCGCGGCGAGATCGCCATTCGGGTCATGCGCGCTGCCGCCGAACTCGGCATGCGTACCGTTGCCATTTTTTCCCGCGAGGATCGGTTTTCCCTGCACCGGACCAAGGCGGACGAGGCCTACCTGGTCGGTGAGGGCAAGGGTCCGGTGGAGGCCTATCTCGACATCGACGACATCATTCGCATCGCCCGCGAGGCGGGGGCAGAAGCGGTTCATCCTGGATACGGGTTCCTGGCCGAGAATCCGGGTTTCGCCGAGGCCTGCGCCGAAGCCGGCCTGGTCTTCATCGGACCGTCCCCGGAGACCATGCGCAAGCTGGGCAACAAGGTCCAGGCCCGGGAACTGGCCATTGAGGCCGGCGTGCCGGTGATGCCGGCCAGCCCGCCGCTGCCCAGGGACGAGTCGACGGCCATCGCCATGGCCGCGGCCATCGGGTTTCCGGTGATGCTGAAGGCCAGTTGGGGTGGTGGCGGTCGCGGCATGCGGGTCGTGGAGGAGGCTGCTGAACTGCCCGAACTGCTGGCGGCGGCACGGCGCGAGGCGCTGGCTGCCTTCGGCAATGACGAGGTCTATGTCGAGAAGCTCATCCGTCGCGCGCGGCATGTCGAGGTGCAGATCCTGGGCGACTCGCACGGCCAGCTCATCCACCTGTGGGAGCGCGACTGCACCGTGCAGCGCCGTAACCAGAAGGTCGTGGAGCGTGCGCCGGCGGTGTACCTCGATGCTGCCCAGCGTTCCGAACTGGCTGCGATGGCCCTGCGCATCGGGGCTGCGGCCGGGTACGTCAATGCGGGCACCGTGGAATTCCTGCAGGATGCCGACGACGGTCGCTTCTACTTCATTGAGGTGAATCCGCGCATCCAGGTCGAACACACCGTGACCGAGATGGTCACTGGCGTCGACCTCGTCAAGGCGCAGATCCGCATCGCGCAGGGGGGGCGCATCGGTGATCCCGACAGCGGTATCCCGGCGCAGGAAGGCATCCGCGTGTCCGGCCATGCCATGCAGTGCCGGGTGACCACCGAAGATCCGGAAAACGGTTTCAATCCGGACCACGGTCGGATCGCCGCCTATCGCAGTCCGGCCGGTTTCGGTGTCCGCCTCGATGCGGGCACTGCCCACGCCGGTGCCCACATCACCCGCTTCTACGACTCGCTGCTGGTCAAGGTGACCACCTGGGCGCCGACGGCCGGGGAGTGTGCGGCGCGCATGCACCGTGCGTTGTGGGAATTCAGGATCCGCGGGCTGACCACCAACCTGCGCTTCCTCGACCAGGTGGTGACCCATCCTGCCTTTGCCGATGGCAGTTACACCACCAAGTTCATCGACCAGACGCCCGAGTTGTTCCAGTGGCCGCGCCGACGCGACCGGGCGACCCGGCTCTTGACCTTTCTCGGCGACGTCATCGTCAATGGCAATCCGGGCGTCAAGGATCGCCCGGATCCAGGGGTCATCGAGGAACCGCGGCTGCCCGCACCGCCAGCGGCGGTGACCCCCGTGGAGTCTGCCCGTCGGGTCCTGCTTGAGCGCGGGGCGGGAGGCCTGGCCCGCTGGATGCTCGAGCAGGAACGGGTGTTGGTGACGGACACCACCTTCCGGGACGCCCACCAGTCGCTGCTGGCCACCCGCCTGCGCACCCACGACATGGCGCGTATCGCGCCCCACTATGCGGGCTGGTTGCCGGGCCTCTTCTCCGTGGAATGCTGGGGTGGGGCCACTTTCGACGTGGCGATGCGCTTCCTGCAGGAGTGCCCCTGGGAACGACTCGCGGCCTTCCGAGAGGCAATGCCCGATCACCTGCTGCAGATGCTGCTGCGCTCCGCCAATGCGGTGGGCTACACCAATTATCCCGACAACGTGGTGCGCTATTTCGTTCAGCAGGCGGCGGTCAATGGCATCGACGTCTTTCGGGTCTTCGATTCCCTGAACTGGATCGACAACATGCGGGTGGCCATGGATGCGGTGATCGAGAGTGGCAAGGTCTGCGAGGCCGCTATTTGTTACACCGGCAACCTGTCCGATCCTGCCTGCACCAAGTATGACCTCCGCTATTACCTGAAGCTGGCCCGAGAACTCGAGAGGGCCGGGGCGCACGTGCTGGCGATCAAGGACATGGCTGGCCTGTGCCAGCCCCAGGCAGCCTACGACCTGGTGCATGCCCTCAAGCAGGAAGTGGGCATGCCCATCCACTTCCATACCCACGACACCAGCGGCATCGCCGCTGCCAGCGTGCTGCGGGCCGTGGAGGCAGGTTGCGATGCCATCGATGCCGCGATGGACTCGATGAGCGGCGGGACCTCGCAGCCGAACCTCGGGTCGCTGGTGGAGGCGCTGCGTCACGGTCGGCGCAGCACCGGGCTCGACCCGGAGTCGGTGCGAAGGATTTCGGGCTACTGGGAACAGGTCCGCCGGCTGTACGCGCCCTTCGAAAGCGACCTGCGATCCGGTGCGTCGGAGGTCTACGTGCATGGCATGCCCGGCGGCCAGTACACCAACCTGCGCGAGCAGGCGCGCTCGCTGGGCATCGAGTCCCATCGATGGCCCGAGGTGGCTGCCACCTATGCAGAGGTCAACGCCATGTTCGGTGACGTGGTCAAGGTGACGCCCTCATCCAAGGTGGTGGGCGATATGGCGCTGATGATGGTGACCGGTGGGCTGAGCCGTGCCCAGGTCGAGGATCCCGCGGTGGAGGTGGCCTTCCCGGAATCAGTGGTGCAGTTCTTTCACGGCGACATCGGCCAGCCCTACGGTGGATTTCCTGCCGGACTCCAGGCCAAGGTGCTCGCCGGGCGCGCACCCCTGTCTGCGCGTCCCGGGGAGACCCTGCCGCCGGCCGACCTGGCGCGGAGCCGGTTGGAGGTCGAGGCCCACTGCGGCAGGGCGGTGACGGATGCCGAATTTGCTTCCGCGCTGATGTACCCCAAGGTGTTTTCCGAGTACGTCAGCGCCCGCAACCAGTATGGCAACGTCACCGTACTGCCGACCCACGCGTTTTTCTTCGGACTCGCTCCCGGTGAAGAAATCAGTATCGACATCGAGCGGGGCAAGACCCTGATCGTGCGTTTCGTGACCACCAGTGATCGTCACGATGATGGCAGCCGCACGGTATTTTTCGAGTTGAACGGCCAGCCCCGTTCAGTGCGCATCCCGGACCGGGCGGCCAGCGTGGTACGTCCCGTGGCCAGGCGCGCAGAGCCTGACAACCCGGCGCATGTGGCTGCCCCCATGCCGGGGACCGTCGCGACGGTTGCAGTATCGCCGGGTCAATCAGTGGGCCGTGGGGATGTGCTGCTCACGCTCGAGGCCATGAAGATGGAGGCCGCGGTGAAGGCCGAGCGTGGCGGGCAGGTGGTCGAAGTGCTGGTGAAACCGGCCCAGGCGGTGGACGCCGGTGACCTGCTGGTAGTGCTGGCCTGAGGCTGCGGAAACTACCTAGCCAGGTAGGCAACTGCCCGCATGGTGCGAATTCGCGAGAGGCGTAGGATGGACCTCGATCTCTCCCCTTGAGGGGTCCTGAGATCAGGCACTGGCAGCACCTCTTTCGACGGCCGCAAGCCGACCCAGGAGTGCGAATCCCCACCCCCTCCGCCAGTGCCTGATTTCAGGACCCCTATTTTCTTGCCCCCTTCCTTCCCACCGTTGTATCGGTACCACAACCCGGCCTGCGGTTTTCCCGCCACTTTGGCTGGACATGTGGTAATGTGCTAAGCGATCGCTGCCCGTCCGCCCTGCATCAACCGGCCAGAATGAGCCTCGTGCATCGCAGAATTGACCGCGATCAGGTGACAGTTCCTCTGCTGTCCGCCGGTTTTTCTGCCCGTTGGGGTGGCGAGAGTGGGGTTTTCAGGGGAATTGCCGTGTGCAACGCTCGACAGGTCCTGGCGCGGAGCCGCCTTAGGCGTTGGTCAGTTATAGAGATTCGAGGTTTATGAAGATTTACGTTGGAAACCTGCCGTTTTCTGCCACGGAATCCGAGATCAGGGACCTGTTTGGTCAACATGGCACAGTGGAGTCCGTTGCTCTTCCCACGGATCGGGAAACCGGTCGGCCGCGGGGTTTTGGCTTCGTGGAAATGCCCCAGGGTGATGCAGCCAAGGCGATCGA
>JAURMS010000026.1 GCA_030830595.1 Gammaproteobacteria bacterium
AGGGCCTGTACACCCCGACCAAGCGCTAGGATCGGGGCTCGCGCCAGCGGTGGACATCGAGGCGCGCCTCACCGACTTCGCCGATGGCATCACCGCCATCGACACCGACTACCTCCGGCCGCGGCTCGATGCCAGCCACCTGGTGGTAGACAACGGCCGGGCTGCATATGTCGACACCGGCACCACTCACTCGGTGCCCAACCTGATGGCGGCGCTTACGGCTCGCGGCCTGGAGCCAGGCGACGTCGACTGGGTGCTCGTCACCCACGTGCATCTCGACCATGCGGGCGGTGCGGGCGCGCTGATGCAGCAGCTGCCGAATGCCCGCTGCGTAGTGCATCCGCGCGGCGCACGCCACCTCGTTGACCCCTCCAAGCTGGTGGCCGGCACCATCGCCGTCTATGGTGAGGACCGTTATCACGCTCTCTATGGCGAGCTGGTGCCGCTTCCAGAAGCGCGAGTGCTGGAGCCGGCCGATGGCGAGCGCATCCGCCTGGGTAGCCGTACCCTGGAACTGATTCATACGCCGGGGCATGCGCTGCACCATTACTGCATCGTGGATCTCGATACCCGGCGTATCTTCACCGGCGATACCTTCGGCATTTCCTATCGCGACTTCGACGTGGAGGGGCGCGAGTTCATCATGCCCACCACCACGCCGGTGCACTTCGACCCGGAAGCCATGCACGCCTCGCTGGAACGGCTGATGGCCTACAAACCTGTCGCTGCCTACCTGACGCATTACGCCGAGGTGCGAGACCTATCGCGCCTCTCGGTGGAACTCGAGCAGCGCATCGATGCCTTCGTGGCCCTTGCGCGCCGGGTGGCGGCGGATCGTGATCGGCCCCAGGCCCTGCGCAGCGGCATGTTCGACCTGCTCGGCCAGTGGCTGGATGAGCATGGTTTCGATGCCGATCCTGCCCGGCGCCACGCCCTGCTCGACGACGACATTGAACTGAACGTGCAGGGCCTGGAAGTCTGGCTGGAGCGGGCATGAACGCGACCGCGCGCCTGGCCGAGGGGCTGGCGGCGCTGGGCCTGACGCTCGATGACGCTGCGCAGGCCCGCCTGTTGCGGCTCCTCGACGAGCTGCTCGACTGGAACACGCGGGTGAACCTCACGGCCATCCGCGACCGGGACGAGGCCATCACCCGCCATCTTCTCGACTCGCTCTCCATCCAGCCGTTCCTGCGCGGACCTCGGCTGGCCGACATCGGCACCGGCGCCGGCTTCCCCGGCCTGCCGCTCGCCATCGCCAATCCGGGCTGGCGCTTCGCGCTGCTGGAGTCGATCGGCAAGAAGGCGCGCTTCGTGGAACACGCCGTCTCTGCCCTGGGGCTCGATAACGTGCAGGTGGTGAACGCGCGGGCCGAGGCCTGGCGCCCGGAGGTGCCCTGCACGGACGTGATCTGCCGCGCGGTCTCCGACCTCGCCGGGTTCATCCGGGTGGCCGGTCATCTTTGCGGGCCGGGCGGGCGCCTGCTGGCCATGAAGGGCCGCCGACCCGACGATGAGCTGGCAGCCCTGCCGAAGGGCTGGCAGGCGGTGGCCGTCCATCGCCTGGTGGTGCCCGGCCTCGAGGCCGAGCGGCACCTGGTGGAGTTGGTCCGCCGGGGCCGCGCCGGCTGAACCGAGGCCTGTTTTTTGCCTTTGGCCGCGGATTCCTGCAATCTGCGCCTCCCCATGAAAGGCATCATCGCGGTCACCAACCAGAAGGGCGGGGTCGGCAAGACCACCACCGCCGTGAACCTCGCTGCCTCGCTGGCGGCGACCAAGCGCCGCGTGCTGCTCATCGACCTCGACCCGCAGGGCAATGCCACCATGGGTTGCGGGGTGGACAAGCGCAGCCTCGATCGATCGATCTACGACGTGTTGATGGGCCTCTGCCCGGCCGAGGCGGCCATCGTCACGCTGGAGAAGGGCGGCTTCGACCTGCTGCCGGGCAACCAGGACGTGACGGCTGCCGAAGTGGAGCTGCTTGGCGTCAGTTCCGGCCGCGAGCAGCGCCTGCGCAGCGCGTTGCAGCCGCTGAAGGCGCGCTACGACACCATCCTCATCGACTGCCCGCCGGCGCTCAATATCCTGACGCTCAACGCGCTGGCGGCCTCGGATTCGGTGCTGATTCCCATGCAGTGCGAGTACTACGCGCTGGAGGGCCTCTCGGGCCTGCTCGCCACCGTCGAGCAGGTCAAGGCGAGCGTGAACCCGACTCTCGCGATCGAGGGCATCCTGCGGACCATGTATGACCCCCGCAACAATCTCGCCAACGACGTGTCCAGCCAGCTGATCGAGCACTTCGGCGACAAGGTGTTCCGCACCATCATTCCCCGCAACGTGCGCCTTGCCGAGGCCCCCAGCTTCGGCGTGCCGGCCATGCTCCACGACAAGGACTCGCGCGGCGCGCTGGCCTACCTGGCCCTGGCCGGGGAGATGATCCGCCGCAGCGAACGCCCCACCGGCTAAACTGACGGCCGGGCAGTCGGGGATCACGATGGCGGAGAAGAAACGCGGTTTGGGAAGGGGGCTCGAGGCCCTGCTCGGCCAGGTGGCCACGCCCGCGGCCTCGGCGGCCGGATCCGACGCCCCGCCTGCCACCCTGCCCGGGGACGAGCTGCGCACCCTGCCCGTCGACTTGCTGCAGCGCGGCAAATACCAGCCTCGCGTGGACATGCGCGAGGAGACCCTCGACGAGCTGGCGGCCTCCATCAAGGCCCAGGGCGTGATCCAGCCCGTGGTGGTCCGCCCGGTCGGCACCCCGACCGCCGGGGCCAGCCAACGCTATGAAATCATTGCCGGTGAGCGCCGCTGGCGGGCCGCCCAGCGGGCCGGCCTGCAGGACATTCCAGCCGTGGTGCGCCGCGTGCCCGACGAGGCAGCGGTGGCCATGGCCCTCATCGAGAACATCCAGCGCGAGGACCTGAACCCGCTGGAAGAGGCCCGGGCACTGGGCCGCCTGATCGAGGAATTCGAGCTGACACATCAGCAGGTGGCCGATGCCGTCGGGCGCTCGCGGGCCACGGTCAGCAACCTGCTGCGCCTGACCGAGCTGGCCGACGAGGTCCAGACCCTGCTGGCCGAGCGTCAGCTCGACATGGGCCATGCTCGCGCCCTGCTGGGCCTCCCGGCCCGCCGCCAGCAGGTGGAAGTGGCCAACCTGATCGTCAAGAAGGGCCTGTCGGTGCGCGATGCCGAAGCCCTGGTGCGGCGCATGGCCGCGGGCAAGACCGCCGGGGGTGCCCAGGGCAGCAGCGGCCGGGACCCGGACGTGGAGCGCCTGGAGTCCGACCTCACCGACCGGCTGGGCGCGAAAGTGGAGATCCGGCAGGCTTCCGGGGGCAAGGGCAAGCTGGTGATCAGCTACCACAGCCTCGACGAACTTGACGGAATCCTCGGCCGGCTGAGGTGATTCGGGGCCTTGGGCGCTCGCGGGAATTGAAGCACCGCAAAAAGGCGGCTACACTCGCGCGCTCGCTGCCGGTCGATGCGTTCGATCGGCATCATTAATTTACAGCGGGTGACGGGTGTTGCAGCTCGAACGTAGGGCCGCCTTCCGGGTGGTTCTGGGCCAGGGTCTGGTGACGCTGGCGATCGCGGCCCTGGTGGCGGCGATCTGGGGCAGGCAGGCAGCCATGTCCTCGGCCTGGGGAGGCGGTATCGGCATGTTTGCCACCGCCTTCATGGCACTCGCGATGTTTCGGTACGGCGAGGGTGCCGGAGCGGGCAGGCTGGTCTGGGGTTTCTACTTCGGCCAGTTCCTGAAGACCGCGTTGTCGATCGGCCTGCTGCTGGTGGCATTCCAGTCGCAGGGGATGGTGCCATTGGCGCTGCTCGGCGGTTACGCGGGGAGTTTTGCCGGATATTGGGCGGCGGCGCGCTGGCCCTCTGGCCGGCGCAGGTAGACAGGGTTTTTGCAGGACTGGATAAGAAGATGGCGGGTTCCAGCAGCGAATACATTCCGCATCACCTGACCCACCTGAAGGTCGGTGAGGGCTTCTGGTCGGTGCATGCCGACACCCTGATCATGACCAGCCTGCTGGGCATCGCGTTTCTATGGATGTTCGGCTCGGCGGCGCGCAAGGCCACGGCGGGCGTGCCGGGCAAGTTCCAGGCCTTCATCGAACTGGTGGTCGAGTTCGTGGACGGCCAGATCAAGGAAGTATTCAGCGGTGACCGCAGCTTCCTGGCCCCGCTGGCGCTGACCATCTTCGTGCTGGTGGTGTTCATGAACACCATGGACCTCATCCCCATCGACATTCCGGGCATGTTGGCAGGCGCGGCGGGCGCCCATCACTGGCGAGTGCTGCCGAGCGCGGACGCCAACACCACCTTCGCCATGTCGATCACCGTACTGCTGCTCGTCATCTATTACAGCTTCAAGGCCAAGGGCGTCGGCGGCTTCACGCACGAGCTGTTCTCTGCGCCCTTCGGTAACCACCCGGCGCTGTGGCTGCCCAACTTTGCGCTGAACATCGTCGAGCTGCTGGCCAAGCCCGTGTCGCTGGCCATGCGGTTGTTCGGCAACATGTACGCCGGCGAACTGGTGTTCATGCTGATTGCGCTCCTGGGCTTCGCCTGGGCGGGCGCGCTGGCGGACGGCAACATCCTTGGTTTTGCACTCGGCTTCATCGGCCAGGTGCTCTTGACGGCAGCCTGGGCGATCTTCCACGTGCTGATCATCCTGCTGCAGGGCTTTATTTTCATGGTGCTGACCATCGTGTACATCTCGATGGCGCACGAACATCACTAACTTTCTCTGCCACGCTTAACTGGAGACTTTCGATGGAACAGTACATCGCGCTGATTCAGGGCTACACCGCGCTGGGCCTCGGCATCATCATCGGCCTGGGCGCCATCGGTGCCTGTATCGGCATCGGCATCATGGGCGCCAAGTTCCTCGAGGCGGCTGCCCGCCAGCCCGAGCTGATTCCCGTCCTGCAGGGCCGTATGTTCCTGCTCGCCGGCCTGATCGACGCGGCCTTCCTGATCGGCGTGGCCATCGCGATGTTCTTCGCGTTTGCCAACCCGCTGCTCGCGAGCCTCGGCTGAAGCTTCCCTGATACCGACCACTCCGGGGAGACGGCGGCATGGACATTAACGCGACCCTCATCGGCCAGATGCTGGGCTTCCTGATCCTGGTCATATTCACCTGGAAGTTCATCTGGCCGCCGCTGCTCGGCGCCATCGAGGAGCGGCAGCACAAGATCGCTGAAGGTCTTGCGGCAGCTGATCGCGGCCAGAAGAGCCTCGAGGATGCCCGCGGCCAGGCCGACGGTATCGTGCGCGAGGCCCGTGACAAGGCCCACCAGGTGCTCGACCAGGCCAGCAAGCGTTCCGGCGAACTGATCGACGACGCCAAGCAGACGGCCATCACCGAGGGCGAGCGCCTGCTCACCGCGGCGCGCGCCGAGGCGGCGGCAGAGGCTGCCCGGGCCCGTGACGCGCTGCGTCGCGAGGTGGCGGCACTGGCCGTGGCCGGCGCCGGCCAGGTGCTGGGCCGCGAGGTCGATGCGGCCACCCACGCCCAGCTGCTCGAGCAGCTGGCGGCGCAGATCGAGAAGGCCTGAGCTCACGCATGGCAGAGAAGGCAACCATCGCCAGGCCCTACGCACAAGCGGCGTTCGACTACGCCCGTGGCCATTCCAGCCTGGCCGATTGGTCGGTGCTCCTGGAGGCCGGTGCGCAGGTGGCTGCGGATGAGCGCGTGGCGCGACTTCTCGGCAGCCCGCACGTCACCGCCGCACAGCTGACGGACCTGTTCCTGGATGCCGCCGGCGCCAGTGACCAGCCGCGGCGCAACTTCGTCGCGACCCTGGCTGCCAACGGCCGCCTGGGCCTGCTGCCGGAGATCGCCGAGCAGTTCGCGCGGCTGCGTGCCGAGGTCGAGAATCGCGTCGACGTGGAGCTGGTGTCGGCCCTGCCGGTGGCGGCGGAACAGGAAAAGCGCCTGGTGGAGGCCCTGCGCCGCCGCCTGGGCCGCGAGGTGGTGCTGACCACCCGCATCGATGCCAGCCTGATCGGTGGCGCCGTGGTGCGCGCCGGAGACCTGGTAATAGACGGTTCGCTGCGTGGCCGCCTCGAGCGGCTGACGTCGGCGGTCACTGCTTAACGTAAGGAAAGATCGATCATGTCCATCAAGGCTTCGGAAATCAGCGACCTGATCAAGGCTCGCATCGAGAAGTTCGACGCGGCAGCAGAGGCCCGCAACATCGGCACCGTGGTGAGCGTCACCGACGGCATCTGCCGCATCCACGGCCTGGCCGACGCCTCCTACGGTGAAATGCTCGAGTTCCCGGGCAACACCTTCGGCCTGGCGCTGAACCTCGAGCAGGATTCGGTCGGTGCGGTGGTGCTGGGTGAGTACCGCCACATCAGCGAGGGCGCCACGGTGAAGACCACCGGCCGCATCCTCGACGTGCCGGTGGGCCCGGGCATGCTCGGCCGCGTGGTCGACGCCCTCGGCAACCCGCTCGACGGCAAGGGCGCGATCGAGATCGCCGAGCGCCGTCCCCTGGAGCGCGTGGCCCCGGGCGTGGTGTGGCGCCAGAGCGTGAACCAGCCGCTGCAGACCGGCCTGAAGGCCGTCGACTCCATGGTGCCGATCGGTCGCGGACAGCGCGAACTGATCATCGGCGACCGCCAGACCGGCAAGACCGCGCTCGCCGTCGACACCATCATCAACCAGAAGGGCACCGGCGTTAAGTGCATCTACGTGGCCATCGGCCAGAAGCAGAGCTCGATCGCCAGTGTGGTGCGCAAGCTCGAGGAGCATGGCGCAATGGAGCACACCATCGTGGTGGCCGCCTCCGCCTCGGTGCCCGCCTCCATGCAGTACATCGCCCCCTACGCCGGTTGCGCGATGGGCGAGTTCTTCATGGACAACGGCGAAGATGCCCTGATCATCTACGACGACCTCACCAAGCAGGCCTGGGCCTATCGCCAGATCTCGCTGCTGCTGCGTCGTCCGCCGGGCCGCGAGGCCTACCCGGGTGACGTGTTCTACCTGCACTCCCGTCTGCTCGAGCGTTGCGCCAAGCTGTCCGACGCGCTCGGTGGCGGCTCGATGACCGGCCTGCCGATCATCGAGACCAAGGCCAACGACATCTC
>JAURMS010000197.1 GCA_030830595.1 Gammaproteobacteria bacterium
CTTTTGCATCATTTAACAAAACCAACAAATGCAGGCGGCACATACGTTGCGCCTGGCAGGAGAGTTTTACAGATGAAAATCCGCACGCTGCTGGTCGCTCTGAGCCTGTCACTGGCTTCACTGACGTCCGTTGCTGAAACGCTCAAGCTGGGCCTGAATTATCCCCAGTCCGGCCGCTACCAGGACCAGGGCCTGCAGCAGCGGCTTGGAGCCTTCCTGGCCGTTGAGGAGATCAACCAGCAGGGGGGCATTCTGGGACAACCGGTAGAGGATGGTCAGTTGAGGAATCCCTTCGCCAGTTCACCGGCACCACCGATACCAGCGCCCACCCTGGCATTACCACACCCTTCCCAACGGCCCTGACCAGCGATTTCCAGGCCGCGCTGGATGAGGCCGCAGCCAGCGACGCAGATGTGCTGGCACTGGTACTCTTCGGCGACGACATGGTTCGGGCAATCAATATCGCCTACTCCATGGGGCTACATAAACGCATGCAGATCGTTGTGTCCCCCGTCAGCGCCAATGGCACAGATTTGAGGTTGTGATTTAAGGAGGATTTGGGCTTCGTCGTAGTGACGAAGGAACGAAGATGAAGCCCAAATCCTCAAGCTCCAAAAAGCCCGCCGAACAGGTGGTAAAGGACATCCGCCGCAAGACCCGCCGACACTTCTCAGCGGAAGACAAGATCCGGATCGTGCTCGATGGGCTACGAGGCGATGACTCCATTGCCGAGCTTTGCCGCCGCGAGGGTATCGCCCAGAGCCTGTATTACACCTGGTCCAAAGAGTTCATGGAGGCTGGCAAGCGTCGCCTCGCCGGTGACACGGCCCGCGCTGCGACCACGGACGAGGTGAAGGACCTGCGCCGTGAGGCCCGCGACCTGAAGGAGTGCGTGGCCGACCTCACCCTGGAGAACCGCTTGCTCAAAAAAAGCATGATCGCGGATGGGGGAGGCGACGAATGAGATACCCCGCATCCGAGAAGCTCGAGATCATCCGGATCGTCGAGCAATCGCACCTGCCCGCCAAGCGCACGCTGGACCAGCTCGGCGTTGCTCGCCGGACCTTCTACCGCTGGTATGATCGCTACCTTGAAGGCGGGCCCGAAGCGCTGGCAGACCGGCCATCGACGCCGAGCCGGGTGTGGAACAGGATCGCGCCCGAGGTTCAGGATCAGATCGTCGACATGGCTCTGGAACACAGCGAGCTATCGCCGAGAGAGCTGGCGGTGCGCTTCACCGACGAGAAGCGCTAGTTGGGCGCGCTACGCTTGCCCTTCTTCGCTACGCTTCGAATCCGTGTCCGAAGCCACGGTCTACCGCCTGCTCAAGGCCCACGACCTCATCACCAGCCCGGCCTATACGGTGATCAAGGCGGCAGAGGCGTTCCACACGAAGACCACGCGCCCGAATGAGATGTGGCAGACAGACTTTACCTACTTCAAGATCATCGGGTGGGGCTGGATGTATCTGTCGACCGTGCTCGACGATTACTCGCGCTACATCATTGCATGGAAGCTCTGCACCACCATGCGAGCCGAGGACGTCACTGACACGCTCGATATGGCGCTAGCAGCCTCAGGCTGCGATCACGCCAACGTGCTGCACAGGCCCCGCCTGCTCAGCGATAATGGCCCCAGCTACATCGCTGGCGAACTGGCCGAATACATCGAGGCCAACAAGATGAGCCACGTGCGCGGCGCACCCTTCCACCCACAGACCCAAGGCAAGATCGAGCGCTGGCACCAGACCCTGAAGAACCGCGTGCTGCTAGAGAACTACTTCCTGCCCGGCGATCTCCACCAGCAGATCGAGGCCTTCGTCGAGCATTACAACCACTGCCGATACCACGAGAGCCTCGACAATGTGACACCTGCCGATACCTACTTCGGCAGGGCCCCTGCCATCATCAAACGAAGAGAAAGGATCAAGCGAAAGACACTCGAACATCGGCGCTTGCAACACCGCAGGCTCGCCGCCTAACATCAAACCTCAGACGAGGCCCGCACTCCGCAAACCTACGCCGCGAGTTGTGCCAAATGTTCTGACGACGGACACATAAAACTGTTCTTGTTCCGCCTCGGACAAGATTTGAACACGTTCATCGAATGCCATGGATTTAGCCTAAAAAGGCCAAATCTTACCCAATCAGAGCCAAAATAGGGATATGGAAAAAGTAATACCCCTCTAGAGGCCATAGATGGCGGGGCTTCCAGAGCACTTTGTCGTTTTTGGACGGAAAATCCCTAGAACCCCTCGATGGATTTGATGAGCGTGGCGGTCTTCAGCCCCGAAAGCAGCGCGGCGAAGAAGCGCTGCTTGGCGCCCTCAAACACCGACAGGGCGGCGGACTTTGCCTGGCCGTTGAGGGTTTTTCGCTTTAAAACGATTGAAGGGCCGAGTTGCATGACCCACCGCCAAACTGCACCAATAGGATGTACGAGCGATGCCTGCATCTGAACTAGTTGTTTATGAGGACGGCCACCTTCTAAAATACGGCCACAGCGATCTGCTACGCTATCATGGGACAGCATTCCCGGGAGGGGTGGCCCATGCGCTTAAAGCGATGCAGCGGGCATTTCCTCTTCTCGACGATGGCCCTGTCGGCTCGAAGCTGGGATTTTGGCCAAGTTGACGAACGTTGTGGGAACACGGTGGCGATGATTGACAGCTGAATTTGCAGGGAACGACAGTCTGTTCCGAATTATGGAGTAGACTGATGGGTTTGCGTATTTCGAATGAGGAATTTATCGGGCGTTGGAGTCTGAGCTTTTCCGACATGGATTTTGTGAACGGCAAGCCGGCCCCGGCGCGACTGGGATTGGGGGTTCAGCTCAAGTTCTTCGCCGCGCACGGCTTCTTCGTACGGGACCATGCCTCAGTCCCCGCGGATGGCGTTGCATATTTGGCCGAGCAGCTTGGCGTCGAATGTGACGCCGTGAACCAGTACGATTTCTCCGGCCGGACTGCACGCCGGCATTGTGCCGAGATTTTGCAGCATCTC
>JAURMS010000198.1 GCA_030830595.1 Gammaproteobacteria bacterium
CAGCTTGAAATCGTCCACGTCGATGATGCAGACACCCACCGACTGGTTATAGCGGCGCGCAGATTCCAGCGCCTGCTCCAAAAGCACCATGCCACCGCGCCGGTTCCAGAGCCGGGTCAACTCGTCGAGCAGCGCCTGCCGGCGGCTGGCGTCGAGTTTGGCGAGCAGCTTCTGCTGCAGGCCGCCGACGTCCGACAACAAGAGCTCACGCTGGGCAAGCTCGCCGGCATCGGTCATGGCCTCGGCGAGCTCTACGGTCACCTCGTGCGGCTCGGTGTCGTAGACCGCGATGGCCCCGATCATGTGGCCGAAACGGTCGTTGATCGGGCTGACCGCAGCAAAGCGGAACTTGGGGCTCGCCTGCACCAGGGGATGGTTGCGCGTGCGCTCGTCGCGCGTGAGGTCAGCGATGGCCACCGCCCGGCGATCGGCCAGGAGCGTCGAGGCCAGGCTGCGGGCTGCGGGCAATTCAGCGACGTTCCAGCCGGTGACCGCCTTGAACCACTCACCCTCCTTGTTCAGGAAGCTGATGGCGGCGACCCGGGTGCCCAAGGCCCGCTGGGTCATGCGGGCAAGGCGGTTGAAGCGTGACTCCAGGGGAGTCAGGATCAGGTCCCGCACCTGCATCTCGGCGATCTGCAGGGTTTCGGTGTGGATGAGGTCATGCGTACCCATGGCGCCGATGTTATGGAAAACTGGCGACCCGAACGGGAACCACGTCACATTCAGCCCAGTCGGACCGGGAGCGAGGGAAAAATCATGCTGAGTTTCACGATCATCGTCGCGCTGCTGGTGGGTCTGGGCTGGATCGTCGCCCGTCAGGGCGGGCTGGGCCCGGCCACGCTGGCGGTAGCCGCTGCGCTGGTGGCCTGGATCCTGCTGGTGCCGGAGGCCGTATGGGGCCAGGCACTGCTGTGGCTGGTCCTGCTGGGGCTGATCCTGGTCGGTACCGATCCCCTGCGCTTGCGCATGATCACGCGACCGTTCTTCCGCCTCTACAAGCGGATGCTGCCGCGGATGTCCGACACCGAACGCGAGGCGCTGGAGGCCGGGACCGTCTGGTGGGACGGCGAGCTGTTCACCGGCCGGCCCGACTGGCAGAAACTGCTCGGCAGCCCGGTCCCGAAGCTGTCGGAGGAGGAGCGGGCTTTCCTCGATGGGCCCTGCGAGGAGCTCTGCCGGATGCTGGATGAGTGGGACATCACTCACCACCGCGCCGACCTGCCACCAGAGGCCTGGGAGTTCATGAAGAAGCAGGGCTTCTTTGCCATGATCATCCCGAAACGCTACGGCGGGCGGGAATTCTCCGCCTACGCTCACTCCTGCGTGCTGGCCAAGCTCGCCAGCCGCTCGAGCGTGGCCTGCTCGACGGTGGCCGTGCCGAACTCCCTCGGCCCGGCCGAGCTGCTGCTGCACTATGGCACCGAGGCCCAGCGGCAGCACTACCTCCCCAGGCTGGCTTCCGGCAAGGACATCCCCTGCTTCGGCCTGACCGCACCGCGCGCCGGGTCCGATGCCGCCTCCATCCCCGATACCGGCCTGGTGTGCCGAGGCACCTGGCAGGGCAAGGAAGTGCTGGGCATCCGGCTGAACTTCTCTAAGCGCTACATCACCCTCGCGCCCGTGGCCACGGTCATCGGCCTCGCCTTTCGCCTGTTCGACCCGGAGCGGCTGCTGGGGGGTGAGAAAACCGATCGCGGCATCACCGTGGCGCTGGTGCCGCGCGACACGCCCGGCCTCAGGATCGGCCGGCGCCACTTCCCGCTCAACATTCCCTTCCAGAACGGCCCCATCGAGGGCAAGGACGTCTTCGTTCCGCTGGACTCGATCATCGGCGGGCCTGAAATGGCCGGTCAGGGCTGGCGCATGCTGGTGGAGCAGCTCTCGGTGGGGCGCTGCATCTCGCTGCCCTCCAACTCCGTGGGCGGCGCCAAGGGTGCGCTGTACTCGACCGCGGGCTATGCGCGCATTCGGCGACAGTTCAACCTGCCGATCAGTGAGTTCGAGGGCATTTCCTCGGTGCTGGCCCGCATGACGGCCACCACCTACGTCATGGATGCGGCCCGCTCGGTGACGGCAGCCGCCATTGATGGCGGAGAGAAGCCGGCCGTGCCCTCGGGGATCCTGAAATACCACTGCACCGAACTTGGTCGACAGTTGGTCAACGACGCCATGGACATCCAGGGCGGCAAGGGCATCTGCCTCGGGCCACGCAATTACCTCGGCCGCGGTTACCAGCTTACGCCGGTGGGCATCACGGTGGAGGGCGCCAACATCCTCACCCGCAACCTGATCATCTTCGGGCAGGGGGCCGTGCGTTGCCATCCCTGGGTCCTGAAGGAAATGCAGGCCGCGCAGGACCCCGACCGCAAGCGCGGCCTGCGGGCCTTCGATGAGGCGTTGATGGGGCACGTGGGTTACACGCTGAGCAATGCCGTGCGTTCGCTGCTTGGTGCACTCACCCTTTCGCGCAGCGCCTCGGCCCCTGTGTCGGGTCCCACCGCACGCTTCTACGAACATATCGAGCGCTTCAGCGCCTCGTTCGCCTTCGCTACGGACATCGCCATGCTTTCGCTGGGCGGTTACCTGAAGAAGAAGGAAAGCCTGTCGGCCAGGCTTGGGGACGTGCTGTCCGCCATGTACCTGGCCTCCATGGTGCTCAAGCATTTCGAGGACCAGGGCCGACAGGAAGAGGACCTGCCCATCGTCGAATATGCCTGCCGCACCCTGCTCTACCGCGCACAGGAACAGCTGCACAGCTTCCTGCGCAATTTCCCCGTGCGCTGGCTGGCTGGCCTGATGCGGGGGGTGATCTTTCCGCGCGGCCTGACCTACTCGGCACCCGACGACCGGCTGGGTCGCCAGCTGGCCCGTTTGCTCACGGCCCCGACAGCCGTGCGCGAGCGCCTCTGCGCCGGGGCCTACCTGAGCCGGGATCCCGACAACCACCTCGGGCTGGTGCAGGAGGCGCTGGAAGTCGCCGGAGAAGTGGAACCGCTGTTGAAAAAACTGCGGGTGGAGGGAGAGAAGACCGGCAAGGTCACCGCGCTCGACCTGCCCGCCCAGATCGAGCAGGCCCTGCGCGAAAAGGTCATCACCCAGGCGGAGGCCGAGCGCCTGCGACGCTACGATGCAAAGGTCATGGAGATCGTCCATGTCGACGACTTCGATCCGGAGGAACTTCAGGCCGGACTGCAACCGATCTAAACGATAATGGTTCTCAATAAGGTGTAGACTTGGGGGCAGGGTCCCCCATGCCAGACACTCGCCCGCCAGAATTGTCCCTGCCCGAGCTTGCGACCGGCGAAGCAGGCGAGATCGTGGGGTTACGCGATGCGGGACTCGAGATCGGAGGTGAGCTGCATGCCACCCTCGCCCAGCGCCTGCTGGAGCTAGGGTTTGTACCGGGCGAGAAGCTGACCGTGATCGGGCGGATCTGGCCGGGCGGCGATCCGCTCGCGGTCCAGCTCGGCCGCTCCCGCTTCGCCCTGCGCCGTCGCGAGGCGGAAGCGATCCGGGTCCGCAGGCTGGCGCCATGAGCAGCGACACCCTGCGTATCGCGCTGGTGGGCGTGCCCAACAGCGGCAAGACCGCCCTGTTCAATCGCCTGACCGGCGCGCAGCAGAAGGTAGCCAATTACGCCGGGGTGACCGTCGAGCGCAAGGAGGGCCGCTTCAGCGGCGCGCACGGCCGCGAGTACCGCCTGCTCGACCTGCCTGGCACCTATTCGCTGACGCCGACCTCGCTCGACGAGGCGATCACCCGCGACCTGCTGCTCGGTCGACTGGCGGGCGAGCCCCGGCCCGACCTCGTGATCTGCGTACTCGATGCCACCAACCTGCGGCTGAACCTGCGGCTGGCCCTGGAATTGAAGTCGCTGGGCCTGCCGATGGTGGTCGCGCTCAACATGAGCGACCTCGCCGAGCAGCGCGGGTATGCGCTGGACGTGTCGGCCTTGCAGGACGCGCTCGGTCTCCGGGTGGCGAAGACGGCTGCGGTGGTCTCCGGGGGTGCTGATGCACTCGTCAGCCTGCTCGATGAGGTCGGCGCGGCGCTGCCACCCGCGCGTGCAGCCCTCGGCGCGGGCGATGAACTGGCGCGACAGCGCGAGGTGCGCGCCCTGCTGGCACGGGTTGGCTACCGTGAACCGCTGCGACCGCGCCTGCTGGAAAGCCTTGATGCCGTAGTCATGCATCCCGTGGCCGGCCTGGTGGTCCTGGCAGGGCTGCTGTTCGCGGTCTTCCAGGCAGTGTTCAGCTGGGCCGCGGCGCCGATGGAATGGATCGAACAGGGCATCGGCCTGGCCGGCGCTGCGGTCGCGGCCGGGCTCCCTCCCGGACCCCTCCGGGGGCTGCTGATCGATGGCGTGCTGGCCGGCGTCGGCAGCGTGCTGGTGTTCCTGCCACAGATCCTGATCCTGTTCTTCTTCATCCTGGCGCTCGAGGAAAGTGGTTACCTGCCTCGCGCCGCCTACCTGCTGGACAGGCTGATGGGTGGCGTCGGGCTTTCCGGGCGGGCCTTCATCCCGCTGCTGTCGAGCTTCGCGTGCGCAATCCCCGGCATCATGGCCACGCGCACCATCCCGAACCTGCGCGATCGGCTGGTGACCATCATGATTGCCCCGCTCATGACCTGCTCGGCGCGATTGCCAGTCTATGCACTCCTGATCGGCGCGTTGGTGCCGGCGCGCAGCGTGGGGCCCTTCAACCTGCGCGGCCTGGTGCTGTTCAGCCTCTACCTCGCCGGCGTGGTCTCGGCATTGATCGTGGCGCGCATCGCCAAGAGCCAACTGGCCAAGGGGGCCTATCATCCCCTGCTGCTGGAGCTGCCGGAGTACCACTGGCCCAGCCTGCGGAATCTCGCCATCGGCCTGCGCGAGCGTGGCGGCATCTTCCTGCGGCGGGTCGGCACGATCATCCTCTCGTTGATGGTGCTGCTGTGGTTCCTTGGCAGTTACCCCGCCGCACCAGCCGGCTCGTCCCTGCCCGACATCTATTACAGCTACGCCGGCATGCTCGGCCGTGGGCTCGAGACGCTGCTCGCCCCGCTGGGCTTCAACTGGCAGATCTCCATTGCCCTCGTGCCCGGCCTCGCGGCGCGGGAAGTGGCGGTGGCCGCCCTCGGCACGGTGTATTCATTGTCCGATCAGGCAGACGTTGCCACCGCGCTGGGTCCGGTCATAGCGCAGGAGTGGACGCTGGCCACCGGCCTGGCGCTGCTCGCGTGGTACGTCTTCGCGCCGCAGTGCCTGTCGACGCTGGCCGTGGTGCGGCGCGAGACGGCCAGCTGGCGCTATCCGCTGCTGATGGCCGGCTACCTGTTTGCCTTGGCCTGGGCCGCGGCCTTCCTGACCTACCGACTGGCTGTGGCGGCGGGGCTCGGATGAGCGCGGCCTGGCAATGGCTGGTGGTCGTGCCGCTGCTGATGGCAAGCGGCGCCTGTGCGATCTGGATGCTGTGCCCGGCAGCACTGCGCCTACGGCTGGCAAGACGGCTGGGCCTGCAGGTCAAGCCATCCCATCCGGATTGCGCGGCTTGCAAGGATCGTCGATGACCCTGCCGCGCCGGGCCATCCTGCACGTCGACATGGATGCCTTC
>JAURMS010000027.1 GCA_030830595.1 Gammaproteobacteria bacterium
AACAGGAACATGCCGCTGTTCCACAGCCACCCCCCTTCAGCGAGCATCCGTTCAGCCTCCTGCGCGGGCGGCTTTTCCACGAAACCTTCGACCTCTCGAACACGCGTGTTGCCCGGCCGCATCCGGATATAGCCGTAACCCGTCTCCGGCCGCTCCGGGACCACTCCGAAGGTGACCAGCCGACCCGCTTCGGCGGCGGGCAGCGCATCCATGACGCCGGCCCGGAAGCTGGCAGGATCGCGCATGACGTGATCGGCCGGCAGCACCAGCAAGACCGCCTCCGGATCGGTTGCGATAGCCTCCAGCGCGGCCATGGCCACCGCCGGCGCAGTGTTGCGACCCACTGGCTCCAGCAGGATGGTGCCGGGGACCTGCCCGATCAGGCGCAACTGCTCTGCCACCATGAACCTCTGCTGATCGTTGCAGATGACGAGGGCAGGCGCGAGCCCGGGCAAGCCCTGCAGGCGCTCCAGCGTCTGCTGAAGCATGGTGCTCTCCCCCACCAGCGCCAGGAGCTGCTTGGGATGGTGCTCTCTGGACAGGGGCCAGAGCCGCGTGCCTGACCCTCCCGAGAGGACGACTGGAAAAATCATGCTGCCGAGACTCCCTGGCCGAAGCTTTGACCTGGCTGCAAGGATACCGTAACCGTTGGCTAGAAAGGCCAGACCCTGGGCACGATGAGCAGGGTGACGATTCCACACAGGATGCTGAGCGGGAGCCCATAACGGACAAAATCCACAAAGCGATAGCCACCAGGGCCGTACACCATCAGGTTGGTCTGGTAACCGATCGGCGTGATGAACCCGGCCGAGGCGGCCACCATCACCGCAATGACAAAGGGCATGAAGTTCGCCCCAGCGGCGGTGGCGACGGACAATGCGATGGGGAACATGAGCACGCCCGCCGCGTTGTTGGTGATGAGCTCAGTGACCACCACTGTCGAAAAATACAACAAGGCCAGCGCCAACAGGGGATTTCCCTGAGCCATGTCCACCAACCATGCACCCACCAAGGCCGCCACCCCGGACTTTTCGAGGGCAACGCCTAAGGCGAAGGATGCAGCGATCGCTGCCACCAACTGGTATTCAATGCTCTGGGCCGCCCGGCGGCTGGTCATGCAGCCGGTTGCCACCATGGCACCGGCAGCAATAAATGAGGCCTCAAACAGCGAAACCCATTCCAGGGTTGCCGCCGCGATCATCAGCAGCAGGATGCCAAGCGCAATCGGCGCGCGCCTGAAGTCCGGCGGCGCCGAATCACTCAGGGCACTGATGAGCAGGAAGTCCCGGTTATGACGATGACGCTCGGCAAATCCCGGGCCAGCCTCCACCAGCAGGGTGTCGCCCGGCCTGAATACGATACCGCCCACCTTGCCCGCCACGCGTGAGCCGTCGCGGGAAATGGACAGGATCGCAGCCCCGTACCGCTCGCGAAAGTTGCTGTCCTTGACCCGCTGGTTGATCAATGGCGAGGTCGGCGACAACACCAGCTCTACCAGCTGTCGCTGACGGCGCTTCAGGTTGAGGGTGAAGGACTGGTCCTCGGCGACGCTGAGGCCGGGCATGCGCCGCAGGTCGTTGACCGCATCGACGATGCCGACACAGGTCAGCCTGTCCTCAGCCTCCAGGATCTGGCCGGGGCCTACGGCAGTCAGCAACCTCCCTCGACGCTCGATCTCCAGCACATAGGCGCTCTTGAGGTTGCGCAGGCCGACCTCGGCGATGGTCTTGCCGACCAGCGGCCCCCCGGGATGGATGCGGACCTCCACGGCATATTCCCTCGCATTCTCCAGCTGCTCCTTGGGGCCCTGTCTCTCCGGCAGCAACCTGCGCGAAAATAGTAGCGCGTAGGCAATGCCCACCAGCGTCAGGGGCCCGCCAATCCAGATCAGGTCAAAAATCCCCAGATGCGCGTCGGGCCGCACCTGCATCAACAGGCCATAGACGGCCAAATTGGTGCTGGTCCCGATCAGCGTGCAGAGGCCGGCCAGAATGGCCACGTGGTTCAGGGGCAACAACAGGCGGGAGACAGGCAGCCCGAAGCGCGCTGACCACTCCTGTACGATGGGGATAAACATGGCCACCACCGGCGTATTGTTGATCACGCTGGACAGGGCAGCACCGATGCTGAGCATCTTCACCTGGGCATCGAGGAGCCCACGCGGACGGCCGAACACCGCGTGCGAGAACCAGGCGACGGCTCCCGTCTCTCGCAGCCCTGCAATCACCACATACAGGGCGGCGATGGTCATCACGCCCGTGCTGGAAAACCCCGAGAGCGCTTCGCGGGGCGTCAGCACGCCTGACGCCGACAGCACGACCATGGCACCCAGCAGCACCATCTCCGTCGGTGCTGGCGTGGTCGCCAACAGGAACAGGACCGTCAGGACAACCGCAACGGTGAACCAGACTTCCCAACCCATCCGGGTACCCCCAAGGCTCCGAGGGAGCGCTATGGGGATTTTACTGCGCCGACCATGGCCGAGGATATGGGCATCCGTGGCCCATCAGACCGGCAGGGGCTGACCCCTCCCGATACCGTAATAAGTAAAGCCGAATCCGCCCATCAGGGTCGGGTCGTACAGGTTCCTGCCGTCGAAGATGACCGGCTGAGACAGCGAGGACTTGATCCGGCTGAAATCAGGGCTGCGGAATTCCTTCCATTCGGTACAGATGACCAGGGCATCAGCCCCTACCAGCGCCGCCTCACCCGTGTCACAGAGGCACAGGTCGTCCCGCTCCCCGTAGATTCGCCGGGTCTCCTCCATGGCCACGGGATCGTAGGCCTGGACCTTCGCCCCGGCCTTCCACAGTGACTCCATCAGTTCACGGCTAGGTGCCTCCCGCATGTCGTCGGTATTGGGCTTGAAGGCAAGCCCCCAGACGGCCAGCACCTTGCCTTTCAGTGCGTCCCCGAAATGCCTCTCCACCTTGCGGAACAGGACCTGCTTCTGGCGCCGGTTGGTCTCCTCCACGGCCTGCAGGACCGAGGCCTCGTAGCCAAACTCGCGGGCCGAACGCTCGAGGGCCTGCACGTCCTTGGGAAAGCAGGAGCCCCCGTAGCCTGCACCGGGATAAATAAATGAATAGCCGATGCGAGGATCCGAGCCGATGCCCTGACGGACCTTTTCAATATCGGCGCCCATGCGCTCGGCAAGGTTCGCCAGTTCGTTCATGAAGCTGATCTTGGTGGCCAGCAGGGCGTTGGCGGCGTATTTGGTCAGTTCCGAGGATCGCACGTCCATCACGATCATCCGGTCACGGCTGCGGGTAAACGGGTCATACAATGCCTTCAACAGCTCTGCAGTGCGTGGATTGTCGGCGCCCACGACCACGCGGTCGGGTTTCATGAAATCCTCGATGGCGGCGCCTTCCTTCAGGAATTCCGGGTTGGAGACCGTATCGAATTCGATGGTCGCACCCCTGGCACTGAGTGACTCAGCCACGCGGGCCCGGACCTTGTCTGCCGTGCCCACGGGAACGGTGGACTTGGTCATGACGACCTTATACTCGTCCATGTATTGGCCAATGGTCTCGGCGACCTGCAGCACGTAGCGGAGGTCTGCCGAGCCGTCCTCGTCCGGAGGCGTGCCCACCGCGATCATCTGGAACAGGCCATGCCGCACGGCTGATTCTGCATCCGTGGTGAACTGCAACCTGCCCTTGCCGGCATTGCGCCTGATCAGGTCGTCGAGCCCGGGTTCGTGGATCGGCACCTCCCCTTGGTTGAGGCGCTCGATCTTCGCCGCATCAACGTCGACGCAGACGACGTGGTTGCCCACATCTGCCAGGCAAGCCCCGGTGACCAGACCGACATATCCGGATCCAAAAATGGTTATGTTCAAGTGACTTCCCTGATGAGCAAGAACAGCATGCTCGGCCGATTATAGCCCCCACTTCTCCCGAAACCCGTACGGGCTTCACGTCATCGCATCCACCCCAGCAGGGGCGCGAGCTCGGCTGGCAGGGCGGGCCCATCCTTGCCTGTCAGCGCCGGCAGCAGGCTGTTGCACAGCTGCTTGCCAAGTTCGACTCCCCACTGGTCGAAAGGATTGAGGCCCCACAGGGCGGCCTGCACGAAGACCTTGTGCTCGTACAGAGCCACGAGCATGCCAAGGGTTCTCGGATCCAACTGGCGGAAAGCCAGCAGGCTCATGGGGCGGCTGCCCCGATGGAGTTTATGCGGCAGCAGCTGGCGTGCGGCTTTGCTGTCGAGGCCCCTCTTCTCAAGGTCGGCCCTGACCGCATCAGGGCCTTGGCCAGCCATCAAGGCCTGCATCTGGGCCAGGCAATTGGCCATGGCCAGTTGCGAGCCGCCCCGGTCGCCCGCAGGTGGAGTCACCGGCAGCAGGAAATCCATGCTGACGCCGCCGGAGCCCTGGTGCAGCAACTGGAAAAAGGAGTGCTGGGCATTCGAACCAGGTTCGCCGAATATGACCGGACCGCTGGATCGCTGCAGGGGATTCCCCGCGGCGTCGACCGACTTGCCAAGGCTTTCCATCTCAAGTTGCTGGAGGTAGGCGGGAAAGCGGGCGAGCCTCTGTGTATAGGGCAGGATGGCGTGGCTGGCGTTGCCCAGTCCGTTGCGGTTCCAGATCGCCAGCAATCCCAGCAGTACCGGCAGGTTGTCCCGCAGGGGGGCTGACCTGAAGTGTTTGTCCATGGCATGCCCGCCAGCCAGGAAGGCCTGGAAGTGCTCGGACCCCACCGCCAACTCCAGCGCTAGGCCGATGGCCGACCACATGGAGTAGCGACCGCCGACCCAATCCCAAATGACGAACCGGGCGTCCGCGCCTATACCAAACTGGTCCATGGCGCTGGAGTTGGTGGAGACTGCCGCGAAATGCCGGGGCACTGCCGACTCACCCAGGGCTTCCGTCAGCCACGCGCGGACCAGATTGGCATTGGCAAGGGTCTCCTGGGTGGTGAAGGTCTTGGAGCAGACCACCACCAGCGTTCGCGCCGGATCGAGCCGATCGGCAAGGTCCGCAAACTGCGTGCCATCGACATTTGAAATGAAATGGCAGGACACGCGTCCAAGATGAAACGGGCGCAGTGCCTCGACCGCCATGGCAGGACCCAGGTCGCTACCCCCGATGCCAATATTCAGGACATCCGTGAAACGCTCACCGGTCGCCCCGGTGCGTTGGCCTGCATGCACCTCGGCCACGAAGGCCGCACAGCGAGCGCGCTCTGCCAGCACCTCGCGATGGAGCGTCTCGAGATGTGTGGGCAAGGACACCGCCGACGGCACCCTCAGCAGGGTGTGCAGCGCAGCCCTGCCCTCGGTGTGATTGACCTGCTCGCCCGCGAAGAGCGACTCGATGGCACCGGGCAGGTCGCTTGCATCGGCCAAACCGAGCAGTGCTTCCAGCGCCGGGGTGTCCAGCGGTTGCCGGGTAAAATCGAGCAGCAGGCCATCCACTTCGCGCGAAAACTCCGCGAAGCGTTGCTCGGGGGGCGCGAAGAGGCGTGCGACGTCGCATGTCCCAAGCCTCTCGGCGGCCGACATCACCGCCTGCCACGCCCTTTGCCTGGATTCAGAAGTCATCCTAGGTTGGTCACCCTGGGATCCGACGGGCCCGCGTCTCGATAGTATTCCAGGTACCAGTCCACGAACCGCCGCACACCGACCTCGACCGGCGTATCGGGACGGTAGCCGACGTCACGCACCAGGTCCTCGGCATCCGCCCAGGTGTCGGGCACGTCGCCCACCTGCAACGGCAGCAGGTTCATCTCGGCCTTCCGCCCGAGGCACTCCTCAAGCACCTCGATGTAGCGCCTGAGTTCCACAGCCCGGTTGTTGCCGATGTTGTAGATCCGGTAGGGCGCACTGCTGGTCGCCGGATCGGGCTGCTGACTGTCCCACTGCGGGTTGGGCGCGGCGACGTGATCAAGCGCTGCCACCACGCCTCCGACGATGTCATCCACGTAAGTAAAATCGCGCTTATGGTTGCCGTAATTGAAGACGTCAATAGGCCGGCCGGCAAGGATATTGCGAGTGAACAGGAACAGCGCCATGTCCGGGCGGCCCCAGGGACCATAGACTGTAAAGAAACGCAGGCCAGTCACTGGCAGCCCGTACAGTGCTGCATAGGTATGCGCCATCATCTCATTGGCCTTCTTGGTGGCGGCATAGAAGGACAGTGGATGCTCCGTCGAGTGGTGAACGGAAAACGGCATGCGGGTATTGGCCCCATAGACCGAGCTCGTCGAGGCAAACACCAGGTGCTCGACACCATGGTGGCGGCAACCCTCAAGGACGTGCAGCGTGCCGGTGACGTTGCTCTCCACGTAGGCATGCGGATGGGTCAGCGAATAGCGGACACCGGCCTGAGCAGCGAGGTGGACCACCCGCTGCGGGCGCTGTGTGCTGAACAACCCGTCCATACCAGCACGGTCGGCCAGGTCCACGCGGTGGAACGTAAAACCGGACTGGTGCTGCAATCGCGTTAACCTGGCCTGCTTGAGGGTGGGATCGTAATAATCGTTAAGGTTATCGAGGCCGATGACCTCGTCACCGCGCTGGAGCAGGCGCGAGGCCACGTGATAGCCGATAAAACCCGCCGCCCCGGTGACCAGCACCTTCATGACGAGGCCCCTCCCCGAAAAATCACCCGACCTCCCGAGAGCTTGACTATGGAGTCCAGCATCTGCTCATGGGCGGCTGTCTCGTCCTGGTTCGCCCGGACCACGGGAATGTTCGGCCGGACCGAACGACCACGACGGACGGCTTCTGGCGTGTGCTGCCTGGCTTCCATCGCGGACGACAGGGACAGCGCCACCTGCCCCCCCGTCATAGCCAGGTAGACATCGACCAGGATGCGCGCATCCAGCAGCGCCCCATGAAGGTCGCGCGCGGAGTTGTCGACCCCGTAGCGCTTGCACAGGCTATCGAGACTGTTGCGCTGTCCGGGGTGCAGGCGACGGGCAAGCGCGAGGGTGTCAGTGATGCTGCAGACCTCGGCCAGCGCTCGTACCCCGCGATCGGCACGCGCCAGCTCCATGTCCAGGAAGCCCACGTCGAAGCTGGCGTTGTGGATGATCAACTCCGCACCAGTAACGAACTCGATGAACTCCTGGGCCACCTCGGCAAAGCGCGGCTGACCAGCCAGGAATGCGTCATTGAGCCCGTGCACGGCCAGCGCACCCGGGTCCACTTCTCGGTCCGGACACAGGTAACGATGGAAGGTTCGGCCGGTGGGTCTGCGATCCCGCAACTCCACGCAACCCACCTCGACCAGCCTGTGCCCGGCCGATAACTCGAGCCCCGTGGTCTCAGTGTCCAGGACGATTTGCCGCATGACGACCTATTGTATCCATTCAGGTCCTGCCAAGTTCGTCGATGCCTTGGTTGGCCAGGGCATCGGCCCGCTCGTTCTCCGGATGACCCGCGTGGCCCTTGACCCAGTGCCACTGCACGTCGTGACGAGCTGCGGCCTGCTCCAGGCGCTGCCAGAGGTCCTGGTTCTTGACCGGCTTGCGATCCGCGGTGCGCCAACCGCGCGCCCGCCATTGCGGCAGCCATTCCGTGATCCCCAGCCTGAGATACTGCGAGTCCGTATGCAGGGCCACGGAACAGGGACGCTTGAGCGCCTCCAGGGCTTCGATAGCTGCGGTCAACTCCATGCGATTGTTGGTGGTCTGCCGCTCCCCGCCGAACAACTCCATTTCGCGCGGCCCCGCCCGGAGCAGTGCACCCCAACCACCAGGCCCTGGATTGCCGCGGCAGGCTCCATCGGTGTAAATGTCGACGTCGACGCTCACGACTGAATCCGGGTGGTCGGCTCGACCAGCCCACCAATGAGTGCCGGTCGGGCCTTGTGCGGCAGGCGCAGTGGAGTGACCGAATACACCCGCTTGCGCGCCACCAGGAGGTAGGCGCCTGACAGTCGCGGCCAGACGGCATGCCCGAGCGTCTCACTCCAACGCTGCAGGCGGCCCTCCTGAGCACCGGCAAACGGCAGGGTGTAGAGGAAACGCACGGCCGGATCCACGTCAAAGCCCAACAACTGCATCCAGTCGGTAAGCCGCCGCCGCGACATCCTGCGGCGGAGGCCAGGAGGAAAACCGCGGCGCGATAGACGACCCCGCCAGGCCCATGGACCCAGTGGTTCGAAACCGAGGGCGAGGACGTGGCCCTCTGCGCGCAAGACCCGGTGGGCCTCGCGCAATACGGCGTGTGGATTGGCCTCGTGCTCGAGGGTGTGCGGCAGGATCAGCGCATCGATGCTGTCAGCCTGGATGGGCAGGCGCGAGGGATAGGCGGTCAAGCTACCGAGTCGCTCTGCAGGCCCGGCAAGCAGGGCCCGGCGCTGGGTACGCGCCATCTGCAGGAAGGTCTCCGGCGGTCCCCACGCCCCAACCTGAAGGCACTCCACACCGAAGACGGTCTCCAGGGCCTCGGCCATGGCCTCGCGTTCGCGTTCCAGCAGGGCGCGACCCAGGGGCGAGTCAAGCCACGTCGAGATCGGGACAGCGGACGGCATCGTCGAAGCATAACCCAGCAGGGGTGGCAATTGACTGTCGGCCCGGCTTTAATACCGGCCATTCGGGAGTGGCATCAGTCCATGCACACGGTCTCGCCGGTCAAGGCATTTTCCGACAATTACATCTGGCTGCTAGAGGCTAAGGACGCCCCACGCGCGCTG
>JAURMS010000199.1 GCA_030830595.1 Gammaproteobacteria bacterium
CGAGGTCATCCAGAACGACGCCCTCTTCCGGAGGATCAAGACCGTCTACGATCACCGCACAAGCGAGGGCCTGACGGCCGAGCAGATCCGGTTGGTTGAAACGCACTACGACAGGTTTGCCCGCCGGGGTGCAGCCCTTGGCGCAGTGGACAAGGCACGCCTGAAGGACATCAACGGCGAGCTCGCCACGCTCTATACCCGCTTTGGCCAGAACCAGCTTCACGACGAGGAAACCTACACCCTGGTCATCGACGACGAGGCGGACCTGGCGGGTCTCCCCCTGCCCATGCGAGACGCAGCAGCCCAGGCGGCAGCGGAACGCAACCTGCAGGGCAAGTGGGTCTTTACCAATACCCGCTCCTCGATGGAGCCCTTCCTGACCTATGCCGAGCGCCGCGAGTTACGTGAGAAGGGCTGGCGCATGTGGGTCAACCGCGGCGACAACCCGGGCGAGCACAACAACCGGAAGGTCGCCTCGCAAATCCTCAAGCTCCGCGCCGAACGCGTGAAGCTGCTGGGCTTCCCGACCCATGCGCACTGGATGCTTGACAACAACATGGCGAAGACACCCGACAATGCCATGAACCTGATGTCGAAGGTCTGGAAGGCAGCGGTCGCACGTGCGAAGGAAGAAGTGGCCGATATGCAGGCGATCGCAGACAGCGAAGGCGCCAATATCACCATCGAGCCCTGGGACTATCGCTACTACGCCGAGAAGGTTCGCAAGGCCCGCTACAACGTCGACCAAAACGAGGTGAAGGAATACCTTCAGCTGGACAGGATTTTCGAGGGCATGTTGTGGGCCACCAAACAGGTGTTCGGCCTCGACTTCGCCAGGTTGTCGGGAATCCCCGTCTTCCACCCCGACATGTCGGTCTGGGAGGTGCGTCGAGATGGAGAACCGATAGGGTTGTTTTATTTCGACCCGTTTGCCCGCCCTGGCAAGAACTCCGGCGCATGGATGACGGACTACAGGGCCCAGGAGCGTTTTCGGGCCGATACCCGTCCGATCGTGTCGAACAACTGCAACTACATCAAGGCCAAGCCCGGCGAGCCGGTGCTGATCTCGTGGGATGACGCCTCAACCTTGTTCCATGAGTTTGGCCATGCGCTCCACGGCCTGCTCTCGAACGTTTCCTACCCCACGCTGTCAGGCACCAACGTCAAGCGCGACTTTGTCGAGTTCCCCAGCCAGGTGATGGAATACTGGTTTCCCACCAAGGAAGTACTCGGGAAATACGCCGTCCACTACCAGACCGGCGAGCCTATCCCGCAGTCACTGGTAAACAAGGTCCTGGAGGCGCAAAACTTCAACCAGGGCTTTGCCACCACGGAATACCTCGCCTCGGCCATCTACGACATGAAGATCCATCTGGCGGCCACGACGGATCAGGACATCGACCCCGTCGAATTCGAGCAGCGTGTCCGACAGGAGATTGGCTGCCCGAGGGAAATCGTGTTGCGCCATCGCCCGACTGCCTTTGGGCATATTTTCTCCGGGGACGCCTACTCGGCCGGTTACTACGTGTACATGTGGGCGGACACCATGACCGCGGACGTCTACGAGGGCTTCATGGAAAAGGGCGGACTCTACAACCCTGAAACCTGCAAATTGCTCGAGACGGCGATCATGAGCGTCGGCAACTCGATTCCCCCGGACGAGGCCTTCCGCCGCTTCCGTGGCCGCGACGTCGACACCAACGCCCTCATGCGAGACCGCGGATTTTAAGAATGGAAAAATAGTGAGAGCTGATGCACGAACGGCAGCAGTCAAGCCTTGATCTGCTGCGCGTGTGCCTGAACATGCCTGACCCATTTGAAGGAATCCTTTTTGTAAAACTGGACCTGCGGTAGCCCGGGGCAAAAGATCATGCGCGGCTGTAGTACGGCGTGCTGTCGGTCTTCCTCTCGTGAGCACACATCGCGAGGCCGCTCGATCCCGTAAATGATGTCCTGTGGAAGGTGGCGTGCGTGACCGACCATGAATTAACCTGCCAAGCTTGGTAATTCGCCCCCAGTCTGACCCGCCCTGCGCTACCGATTTGACAGCCGGTCTTATTTCAGACTTAAACTATGTGTGTAGGGTCCGACCAACCAAGGGCTCAGGGGTTATCCGTGACGGAACGCAAACGCGCCCCGATGTTCAACGGCAACAAGTTGAAACTGGGGACGTTTTCAGCCAACTGCTCCGGCGGGATGGCGGTCACAAAAGTGGCCAGCCGCTGGAACAACAATTGGGACAACAACCTTAGCCTGCTGCGCCAGTGCGACGAGGCTGGCATCGAGTTCATGCTGCCCATCGCCCGCTGGATAGGTTACGGCGGGGACACGGACTTTCACGGCAACGTGCTGGAAACCGTTACCTGGGCTGCGGGCCTCGCTGCCCATTCCACGCGGATACAAGTGTTCGCCACCGTCCACACCGCCTTCAACCACCCCATTGTGGTGGCCAAGCAGCTCGCCACCCTCGACCAGCTCTCCAAGGGCCGCCTCGGCCTGAACGTGGTGGCCGGCTGGAACAAGCCGGAGTACGAGGCCTTCGGGGTCGAGCTGCCCACCGCCCACGCCGATCGCTATGCGATGGCGCAGGAGTGGTTTGATTATGTGCAGAAGTTGTGGCGTGAAGACCGTCCTTTCGACTGGGAGGGGACATTCTTTCGCGGCAAGGGTGTCTACAGCCTGCCCCATCCCGTCCAGTCCCACATGCCCATCATCAATGCTGCAGCCTCCGAGGAGGGACGCGCCTTTGCCATGCGCAATGCCGACTTCCTGTTCACGCCAGTAATGGACTTCGACCATGCCAAGGCCACCGTTGCGGACATCCGCGGGCGGGCGGCCTCGGTGAACAGGCGGGTGGAGGTGTTGACCTTCTGCACGGTGGTCTGCCGCCCCACCCAGAAGGAAGCCGACGAGTTCCTGCACTGGTACGCGAATGAAAATGCGGACTGGGACGCCGTGGACAACCTGATGAGGCTGCAGGGCTTGCATGCCCAATCCTTCCCCAAGGAGGCCCTGGCCATGTTCCGGGACCGCTTCGCCGCGGGCCACGGCGGCCTGCCCATGGTGGGGACGCCGGACCAGATTGCCGACCGCCTGGAACAGCTCAGCGCGACCGGCATAGCGGGTACGACCCTGGCCTTCCTGGACTACGCAGCTGAATTTCCCTATTTCAGGCAAGAGGTACTCCCCAGGCTGGAGGCTCGTGGCCTGAGGCAGCCCGCTTGATGATTGCCCTGGCAGATGCAGGCTCACCCCTGCCTGCCTGACCGAAAAACTTACCGATAACAGGAGAACTTGAATGAAAGCCCCAATGCGCCGCAAGTTACTCGTTTCCTCCATCGCCCTGACCATGGCCGGAACGGCCTCGGCTCAGAATGTCCTCGAGGAAGTAGTGGTGATCGCGCAGAAGCGCGAACAGAACCTGCAGGAAGTGCCCATCGCCATCAACGCCTTCACCGGCGAGCAGATGGACGTGCTCGGAGTCTCTGAGAGCTTCGACCTGGCGACCTTCTCGCCGGGCGTGCATATTTCCGGCAACCTGGCGGGGCAGAACACCCAGTTCTCCATCAGGGGCGTTACGCAAAACGACTTCAACGACATCATCGAGGCCCCCAATGCGGTGTACCTGGATGAGGGTTACATTGCAGTCGCCCAAGCCCAGACCTTTGCCGTGTTTGACATCGAGCGAGTGGAAATCCTCAAGGGACCGCAGGGCACACTGTTCGGGCGCAACGCCACCGGCGGCCTGGTCCACTTCATCTCGACGGCCCCTTCATTCGACGCCACTGAAGGCTACGTCGACGTCGAATTCGGGCAATACGACTCGCCCAACAACGCCGGACGCTACATCGTCGAGGGCGCCTTGGGCGGTCCGCTCTCCGAAACCGTCGCCGGCCGGGTAGCCTTCCGCTACAGCAAGCAGGACCCATACCTGAAGAACCTGTATACGAATGCCGACCAGTTGCCCTTCCTGGGAGACCCTGGCCCGGGTGCCGGCGCTGACCTTGGTGACGATGACTCAATCGGTGCACGAGTACGCCTGGCCTTCCAGCCCAGCGATGAATTAAGCATGGACCTCAGCTTCAATTACTCCAAGAGCGAGGTAGCAACCGGTCCCTACCAGAGCAAGTCCACCATCGGCATCGTCCAGCTAGTGAATGGCAGCCCTGAGTTGATCAACGTCATCAACACGCCCAGGGACGAGACACGCCTGAGCATCCTGGTCGACGAAAACGGTAACGACACAGGGCTTGATGCCGGAGCCGACATTGAGGATGGTGACCAGTTCCTGGCTGGTGGTGGCGGCGGCCTCCCGGGACGCCTGGCACCCGGAGCCGATTTCTTTGGCTATCTCGATCCCGATGGGGACGATTTCACCTTCTCTGGAGACTTCGCCTTCGCAGACTCGGGCAGGACCGAGAATACCGGAGTCAATTTCCGGCTGATGTACGACTTCTCGGATGCACTGACGCTGACCTCGA
This sequence comes from Gammaproteobacteria bacterium, assembly GCA_030830595.1. GTDB lineage: Bacteria > Pseudomonadota > Gammaproteobacteria > Steroidobacterales > Steroidobacteraceae > SG8-30. Next base: position 4,482 of record JAURMS010000199.1, read on the forward strand.
TCACCGACTTCAAGAGCTACGAGAAGCTACTTTTCATCGACGTCGACTCTGCTCCGGTCAACCAACTGGCCAACTACGCGGGCGTGGACGCCACCAGCCTTACCCAGGAATTCAGGCTCAACGGCGAGTCGGACCGCATGCGTTGGGTGGCGGGCCTTTATTACCTGAACATCGACACGGATTCAGACAATGGACTCAAGGGCCCGCAAGGCTCATTCGCAGACGTGTTTGGGGGCATACCGATCGACGTGGGCACGGTGGCCTCGCTGGAGACCCAGTCCTACAGCCTGTTTGGGCAGCTGGAGTACGACCTGACCGATGACCTGACGCTGATCGCCGGCCTGCGGGGCATGCGCGAGGAAAAGGACTTTGGCCTGGTGCTGGGCGTGGCGCCCTCGGAGTCGTCGTTCGTCGTTAACACCAGCCCCTGCTTCAGGGGCGACCTGAGCCAGTGTTTCGTCGGGGTCGCCTATCAGGACGACAGCTCCGAGAATTACTGGGCAGGCAAGCTGCAGCTGACTTATGACGTCAGCGACGACCTGATGCTGTTCGCAGGCATCAACCGCGGCGTCAAGGCCGGCAGCTACAACGCGCCGCTGCTGGGAGCGTATTTTGGTGGAGGCGGCAACGCAGGCCTGCCCTATGACGAGGAAGTGCTGACCTCCTACGAAGGTGGCTTCAAGGCGACGCTCGGCGACGGGTCGACACGCATCAACGGCTCGGTGTTCTATTACGACTACGCCGACTACCAGGCCTTCCTGTTCGTCGGCGTGGGCGGCGTGGTGATCAACCGGGATGCCGACAACTACGGCGCCGAGATCGAGATCCAGAGCTCCCCCGCCCCGGGACTGGACCTGGTGCTGAATGCGTCATACTTCGACGCAACGGTCAAGGATGTGTCGCTGCGCAACGGCTCGCCGCTGCCATCCCGCGACGTTAATCCCACCTACGCGCCCGAGTTCCAGGCGACTGGCCTCATCCGCTATGCCTTCGATGCATTCGGTGGCGAAATGGCAGTGCAAGCCGACGTCAGTTACTCGGATGAGTACTACTACAACCTGAGGAACTTCGACGCAGACAAGTTCGATGCCTACACGGTGGCCAATGCCCAGGTCAGTTACCGCACTGGCGACTGGCTGGCGACACTTGCCTTGCGCAACCTGACTGACGAGCGCCCCGGCATTCAGGGCTTCGACCTGGCCACGCTCTGCGGGTGTAACGAGGTGGCCTATAAGGCGCCGCGTTACTACTCGCTGAGCCTGCGTAAGGAGTTCTGACGCCCTCCGGCGACGTACGCCGTCTCAAGGACCCGCGGCGCTGCCGCGGGTCTTTTTTTATGGGGGCCAGCGCGATTGAAATTCCCGGTGCAGATCCAGTTGCTTATCGGAGGTAGCCTGACCAGCTGACAATTGGGAGGCCCGGTATCCACTCCCAATGCGCACGACGCTCACCTGCTGGCCGTCCACCGTGAACGAAGCCCGCCAGTCATGCAGCGCGATTCTGAAACCCTCGCCCTCCCGCCGAATGCGCCGATAGGGTCGAGGGCGCGGATCCGCAGCCAGCAAAGCCAGCAATTGAGGGCTGAGGGGCTCGGCCGCGTGGTCGTCAATCCATGCCAACTGCGCTGCAGCAAGTTCTGACAGACTCACACGGTAGACCTGCAGAGGGTCAAGACCCTGTCGGTCGTTTGTCTGCTGCGCGAGCCACCCTACTCCAGCATCGGCATGGGCATCGGTGTAGGCCACATAGGGCTTGATATCGAGCACAGGAGTGCCATCCACCATGTCCACGTCCGATACCGTGAGCACCAGTCCCTCGACACCGATCAGGCGAAGCACAGAAAGCCCCAACGGATTGGGCCGATGCGGTGACCTTGTAGCCAGCACCCCCCGCCGCTTACCAGGGCCGCGCGGCGGCAGCACCTTTGGTCGCCAGGACGCATTGAGATGGAACCAGAAAATGACCCAGATCCTGTCGCAGCCTTCGAGATCCTCAATAGCATGATCAAGATGCCGACCCGCCACCAACTCGATGCGGCCGATGCGCCCCTGGGCAGCGGACGGCTGGTGTGGTGCCTGCACCCTGCTGACGGCATCAGTACGAACGTGACCGATGGGCTGAAGTTGCAGCGTCGAGGCTTCCAGACCGTTGTTCACCGGTATGGTTGCCAGCGCCCTTCCCTGCGAATCAGCAGGGCGCGGGGGCTATTGACTGCCTCGAGCAATGCAGCAGTCTCAGCATCCGGCTGTCCGTCATAACGCGAGGGCCGGTATTTCATCTGAAAAGCTGAGATGACATGACGCGTCTCTTCATCGAACTCGCCATGTCTCGGCACTTCGAATCCCCAGGCGTCCAACTGGGCCTGGAACCAGGCAACACCCGGCAAGGCAGTCGCGTACTCCG
>JAURMS010000200.1 GCA_030830595.1 Gammaproteobacteria bacterium
ATGGCATTCAGCAGCGTGGCCTCGCTGTGCACCACCCGCATGCCCCGGCCGCCGCCGCCGCCCGAGGCCTTGATGATGACCGGGTAACCCACTTCCCTGGCGAGCCTGAAGCACTCATCGTGATCCTCAGGCAGCGGCCCGTCCGAGCCGGGTACGCAGGGCACCCCGTGTTCCTTCATCACCTTGATGGCGGACACCTTGTCGCCCATCAGGCGAATGGTCTCGCTGCGTGGCCCGACGAAAAGGAACCCGCTCTGCTCGACCCGCTCGGCGAAGTCGGCATTCTCGGACAGGAAGCCGTAGCCGGGATGGATGGCCACCGAGTCGGTCACCTCGGCGGCGCTGATGATGGCCGGCATGTTGAGGTAGCTGTCCTTGGAGGCAGCCGGTCCGATGCACACCGTTTCATCGGCCAGCAGCACGTGCTTCAGGGCCTGGTCGGCCGTGGAATGAACCGCGACCGTCTTGATGCCCAGTTCCCGGCAGGCGCGCAGGATGCGCAGGGCGATTTCGCCTCGATTGGCGATGACGACCTTGTCCAGCATGGTCACTCGATTACGAACAGGGTCTGGCCGAATTCAACCGGTTCGCCGTTCCGCGCCAGGACCGACACGACCCGCCCGTCTTTCTCGGACTCGATCTGGTTCATCATCTTCATGGCCTCGATGATGCACAGCACCTGGCCGACCTTGATCTCGTCGCCGACCTGGACAAAGGCCTTGGCGCCCGGCGCCGGGGCCGAGTAGAAGGTTCCCACCATGGGTGCGGTGATGGTCTTGTCGGCAGCGGGTGCGGCCGGGGCTGCCGGCGCCGCGACGGGCGCGACCGGGGCGGCTGCCGGCGCCAGCTGTGCCGCCGGCATGGGTGCTGGCAGGGCGGCCGCCTGCATCACCGTCATGCCCTGGGGGTGGCGGCTGATGCGTACCGATTCCTCTCCCTCGGAAATCTCGATCTCGGAGATGCCCGACTCTTCCAGCAGCTCGATGAGCTTCTTGACCTTGCGTATGTCCATGTGACCTCAGGACCTCTGGTGTGGCGCTGCCCGCAGCCTGCCGATCGCTGCCTGCAGCGCGAGGGCGTAGCCCTCGGCGCCCAGACCGACGATCGAGCCTGCGGCCAGATCGGAAAAATGGGAGTGGCGCCGGAATGCCTCCCGGGCGTGAATGTTACTGAGATGCACCTCGATGAAGGGCACCGCGGCGGCAGCGACGGCATCGCGCAGGGCGACGCTGGTATGGGTGAAGGCTCCGGGATTCAGGATCATGAAGTCCACCGGCGACTCCAGCAGCGCCTGCACCCGCTCGACCAGCACGTGCTCGGCGTTGCTTTGCAGGCATTCGAGGGCGATGTCGGCCTCCCGAGCCTGTTGCTGGAGCCTGCTGTCGATCTCGGCCAGGGTCTGCTGGCCATAGAGTTCGGGCTCACGCCGACCGAGCAGGTTCAGGTTGGGCCCATTCAGTACCAGGATTTTTCTCATACTTTGCCCCGGCAACCACTGGCAACCAGCGGCCGGCCCCTCACCGTACTCCCCATGGCGCGCCATTCAACCCCAGTCGGGGTGGTTTGTCTAGTTGGCTGCGATTTCGGGGACGATGTCCCCAGATCGCGGGTAGATAAAGGCAGATCTAGGATTTGGCCTTGGCCGCGGAGGGCTTGCGGTCCCGAATCCACTGCTGGGCGGCCGCCAGGTCCTTGCGGCCTGCCTCCAGGTCCTGCACGGCGCCCAGGATGACCTCGGCCTGGTCACGATGCAGCTCACCGACGTGCAGGGTGACGATCCGGCCGCGGCTGTCGGTGAACACCGTAAAGGGAAAGCCGAGGCCGGGCATGCCGAAACTCCGGGCGGCCTCCATGCCATCTTCCTCTCCGATCAGTACCGGGTAGTCCACCTCGGTACGCTGCAGGTAGTCCAGCACGTCGTCGCGAAAGTCGACGGCCACGCCCACCACCTCGAAACCACGATCAAGGTACTCGGCGCGCAGGGCATTGAGCAGCGGGATCTCACGCCGGCAGGGCGGGCACCAGGTTGCCCAGAAGGTGATCATGAGAGGCTGTCCGTCCCATTCACCGATCGAGCGAGGGACCCCCTCGACGTCGGCCAGCGTGAAGTCCGGCCGCCGGTCCGGAATAGAGGCCTCTGCTGCGGCCTGCACCGGCGCTGCTGTGTCCCGCGGGGCCAGCCAATAGCCGGCGCCGAGGCCGGCCATGGCCAGCAGGGCGTAAGCCGTCCAGCGTCCTGACGCGATCAAGCGAGGCACTCTTGCTCCAGGCGCTCCAGATGCTCACGGAAGCGCTCCGGCGGAACAAAGCCAACCAGACGGAAGTTCTGGCACTCACTGCCACCGGCCGGAAAAAACGCAGTGGTCGGCGGGCCGAAGATCCCGAAGCGCTTGAGGAGGGCCTGATCCTCGACGCTGTTGGCGGTGACGTCGGCCTTCAACAGGGTGAATCCCTGCAGGGCGGTGCGGACCCCGAGGTCGGCAAAGGTGTACTTGTCCATTTCCTTGCAGGACACGCACCAGTCTGCGTAGAAATCGACCAGCACCGGTGCCTTGGCAGCTGTTTGTTCGAAGTATAGGGCGACCACCGAGAA
>JAURMS010000002.1 GCA_030830595.1 Gammaproteobacteria bacterium
GAGGCGGTGGTGTCGATGGAGCGGACCACCACCGACGTGGTGGGCGGGGCGCTGCTGGCCGAAAACGCCGGGGCCGCCTTGGGTGAGATCGAGGCGGTCTCCAACCAGATCGCCGAACTGGTTCAGGGCATCTCCGGCTCCGCGCGCCAGCAGGCGGCGGCGTCGGGCCAGATCTCCCGGACCATGCAGGTCCTGAGGGAGATCAGCCAGCAGACCGCGGACAATACCCATGCCACCTCTGGCGCCATCGGACGCCTGGCCTCACTCTCTGCTCAGCTGCGTCGCGCCGCCCAGGGCTTCCGGGTCGCGGACGCCGAACTGCCGCCGGGCGCCACCCGGGTCAGGCGCAGTGAGCAGCAAGCCGTCGGGATGGAGACCTGAAGCGGGTGCCGGCGCTCGATGAGGCCAATGCGGAAGCGCTGCAGGCGGTAGGGCGGGAACTGTCCGCCAGCCTCGGCGAGGTCCGTGGGTTGCTGGAGGCGGCCGCCGAGCGCATCGGCGACGATCAGTCCCTGATCAGTGTGGCCGAGCTCATGCACCTCGTGAGGGGCGCCCTAAGGGTGGTCGACATCGGGGGCGGCGCGCTGCTGGCCGAGGAAATGGAGGCCAGTGCCCGCACGCTGGCGCGTTCCACGGATCGGCGTCAGGTCGAGGACGGGCTGGACGCGCTGCTGCGCGGCGCAATGCAGCTGCCGGATTACGTCGATCGAGTGTTGGCGGGTGGCCGCGACCTGGCCATGGTCCTGATGCCCCTCTTGAACGACCTGCGGGCAGTGCGGGGAGCCTCGCTGTTTTCCGAGGGCACGCTGTTCGCCCTCAACCTGAGTTCCGGCGCCCAGCCTGCAGACCGGGGCACCGGTCCCGGAACCGGCGAGCCGCTGGTGCCCACAGTGCGTCGACTGCGCCCCCGGTTCCAGAGCGCGCTTCTGACCCTGTTGCGCGGCGAGGCGGGCTCGCGACCGGTCGCCATCCTGGGCGCGGTGGCGGCCGAAGTCGAGGCGGCCGCGACCACGGCTCCGGTTTACCAATTGTGGTGGGTGGTGGGGGCCGTCCTCGAGGCCCTGGAATCAGGGGGGCTCGACGACAGCGCGGCCATCAAGCGGCTGCTGGGCCAGGCCGACCGCGAACTCAAGCGCCTGATGGACCTCGACGAGACACGCTATGCGGAGTCGCCACCCGTCGAACTGCTGAACAACCTCCTGTTCTACGTGGCCGGTTCCACCACGGAAGGCCCGCGGATTTCAGCGGTCCGGGATTCCTTCAGGTTGCGCGAACTGCTGCCGTCTCGGGATCTCGTGCGTGAGGAGACCCAGTCGCTGGCGGGACCCTCGGCGCGGCTCATGAAGACCGTCGCCGGCGCCATCAAGGACGACCTGGCCCGGGTCAAGGACGCCCTCGACCTGTTCGTGCGCAAGGGCGGACAGCCGGAGGAGCTCGGCCAGCAGGTGGCCTTACTGACCAAGATTGGTGACACGCTGGCCGTCCTCGGCACCGCGGGCCTCAGGGAGTCCGTCCAGTCCGAACTGAGCCGCCTGGAGGCGATGGTAGAGCGTCGACTGCCGGCAGACCGCGAAGGCCTGATCGGGATTGCCGCCGCATTGATCAGCGTGGAGTCGGGCCTCGACGATGCACTCGTGAAGCTGGTCATGCCCGCCGTGGGCGAGCGTGCCGGCGTCATCCAGGATGCGGACTTCAGGCAGGTCGCCGATGCGGTCCTGCGCGAGTGCGGTATCAACCTCGCCCGAATCAAGGAAATCGTTTCTGAGTCGGTCACCGGTGGCGGTGATCCGGCCGACTTCGAGCAGGTGCCCGGCCTCACCCGCGGAGTCACTGCGGGGCTGCTGATGCTCGGCAAGACCCGCGCCATGGACGTGATGGACCGGATCGGCCGGCAGGTGCCGGCGCTGCTCGGCGATGTTTCCGACCATCCGCCGTCGGGCGAACTGGTCGACCGGCTGGCTGATGCGGTGGTCGCGCTGGAGTACTACATGGACACGCTGCGGGCGGGCCGCGGCGATGCCTGGTACATGCTGGACAACGCCGAACATTGCCTGGTGGCCATCGAGGCCCGGCCGGAGTCCTCCGTGCGGCCCTTGCCCCGGGCTGAACCCGCCCCGGCGCCTGTCGATGAACCCACGCTCGTGCTGCAGCAAGTCTCCGAGGCGGTGCCGATCGTGGATGCAGATTTGCTCGAGGTCTTCGTCGAGGAGGCTCGTGAGGAACTGGCCGTCATCGCCGAGCTGTTCCCGCGCTGGCGTGAGGAGGCGGCGGATCAGCAGGCACTCGGAAGGCTGCGTCGCGCCTTTCATACCCTCAAGGGCAGCGGCCGGATGGTCGGAGCCACCGCACTGGGTGAGTTGGCCTGGGCCGTGGAGAACCTGCTCAATCGCTACCTGAATGGCACCTGCTTCCGATCCGGGGCTGCCATGGACACGCTGCAGGCGGTGGTGGACCTGCTGCCCGCGGTGGTCGAGGGAATTGCCCTGGGCCGGCTGGGCGGGGTGGTGGGCGGGCCGCTGATCGCTCGACTCGAGGCCCTGGCGAGTGGCGAAGCAGTGGCCGAGGCTGAGGCCCCTGATGCACCCGAGGAGGCGGAAGTCGTTGAGGAATTCCCGGCCATTGACGAGCTGGAGATCGGTTCATGGGATCCTGACCCGACGCTCGGCGACATCTTCCGGCTGGAGATGCGGGTTCATCTCGATGTGGCTCGCGAGTTCCTGCGCCGGGCATGGATAGAGGGGTCGCGACACAGGGTGACGGAGGACCTCTACCGTGCCGTGCACACGCTCAGGGGCGCCTCACGCTCTGCAGAGGCCGAGACCTTCATTCGCCTCGCCGAGCCCCTGCACCGTTGGCTGCACCGGATGTTCGACGCCGACCTGCCCATGGACGAGATGGCCCTTAATGCACTGACCGACGCGGTCTCGGCCTTCGATGACCTGCTCGACACCAGCCCGAGTGGCGTGCCTGAGCCAGTCGACACCGACGCGCTGATGCGGCGACTGGATTCGCTGGCAGCCATTGCCGAGCGGCTCGCCAGTCACCTCGAATCCGAGGCTGAAAATCCCACCATGACGGTGGAGGTGCCATCCCTGCCGTGGCCCGAGGAACCGGAGCCGCAGCCGGCCGAGGCGCCGCCGCAGCCACGGGACATGGAACGTATCCTTCCGGCTGTAGAGGTCGAGGCCGCCGTGCTCCTGGAGCCTCCCGAGGTGCCGGGCATGGAGGTGGTCCCGCCCCCGCTGCC
>JAURMS010000201.1 GCA_030830595.1 Gammaproteobacteria bacterium
CATCATGATGTCCACGAAGACAATATCGGGCTGGTGATCGGCGACTTTCGACAACGCGTCAAAGCCGTCCACCGCCGTGAACACCTCGCAGCCCTCCCTGGCGAGCAGGGTCTCTGCCGTGCGGCGGATCGTCTTGCTGTCATCGATCACCAGTACCTTGAGCCCCTGCAGGCGGGGATCCACACTGGTGGCGGTTGCGGTTTCCATCGATTTCCTCCGGGTGCCGGGGACGCCACCTAAGCAGCGGTTATTTAACATATCGGCGGGCCACCCGTCATGCTGGACCGCCGCTGGCCGAGCCCTCGGCCCGGGTTGCAGGTGTACTATGTCACCTCGGCCCACGAGGCGATTTGGCTCACATTCCGGCAGTTTGCTCCCTGCAAAGGTCCCTAATGACTCGTCCCCCGCGCATTGCCGTCCTGATGGATCCGATCGGGCAGATCAACCCGGCCAAGGACTCGACCCTGGCCATGATGCTGGCCGCCCAGCGCAGGGGGGTCGAACTGCACTGGTTCGGCCAGGGTGACCTGTCTGTGCGGGACGGTCGGGCGCTCGCGCGCCTCAGGCCGGTCACCGTGAACGACCAGCCGACCCACTGGTACAGCGAGGGCCCGCCGACACAGTTGCCCCTCTCCGAGGTCGACTGCGTGCTGATGCGCAAGGACCCGCCCTTCGATACGGAGTACGTCTACACCACCTACCTGCTGGAGCGTGCCGAGGCCGCCGGCACGCTGGTCGTCAACCGGCCGCAGGGCCTGCGCGACATGAACGAAAAGGTGTTCACGGCGTGGTTCCCGGACTGTTGCGCGCCAACCCTGATCACCCGTGACATGACGGAGATGGCGGCCTTCATGGCCGAGCACGGCAGGATCGTCTGCAAACCGCTGCACGGCATGGGGGGACGCTCGATTTTCGCGCTCGATCAGGGCGACAAGAACGCGCGCGTGGTCTTCGAGACCCTGACCGAATACGGACAACGCTATGCCATCGTGCAGCGCTACCTGCCGGAAATCGTCACGACCGGAGACAGCCGGATCCTGCTGGTGGACGGCGAACCGGTGCCCTACGCGCTGGCCAGGATCCCGGCCGCCGACGACAACCGCGGCAACCTGGCGGCCGGGGCGAAGGGAATCGGCCGGCCGCTCGACGAGCGTGACCGCTGGCTATGCAGCCGGATCGGACCTGTGCTCAGGGAGCGAGGCATGCTGTTCGTCGGGCTGGACGTGATCGGCGGCTTCGTGACCGAGATCAACGTGACCAGTCCCACCGGGATTCGCGAACTGGATCGGCAGTTCGGGCTGGACATCGGTGGCCAGCTGATGGAGGCCATCCTCGTCCGGCTCGCTCACCGTTCCCGGGCATGAGCCAGGCGGATTTCACGCCGGAGCGCTTTTCGATCGACGACCGGCTTAGCGTGACGCTGGTCCTGGCGGCCGTCTTCCACCTGATCATCGTCCTGGGTGTCACCTTTTCGCCTCCGCGGCCAGACCCGACCACCGAAGGCCGGACCCTCGAAGTGCTGATCGTCAGCGATTCGCTGCCGGAATCCAGCCAGAACGAGGCGGCGGCTTATGCGGCCAATCGCACCCAGGAGGGCAGTGGTGAGGCAGCGGATGACGCCAGGACCCGTCGCGCCCGCTCCGGGCTACCGGGGACGACGCCCGGCCCGGACTCCCCGGCAGGCGCGGGCGCCGATTCATTGCGCCGTGCCGAGCAGGATCGCCTTCTGGCGAGCGCTGCCCCGGCCCCGGCAACCGCCAGCCAGCAGGATCGTGCGCAACCGGCGGCCGGGCAGACCGGCGGTCGCACCCTGCTGCTCCTCGGGCAGCAAGACGAGTCCACCCTCCTGCGCGGCAAGCCAAGGGAGCTGGTCATCGGTCCCAGCACCAGCGAGGCACGCGCCGCTTTGTATCTGGACGGCTGGCGGCGCAAGGTGGAACGTATCGGCACGGTCAACTTCCCGGCGGAGGCCCGCCGGCGCCGCAACAGCGGGTCACCCTGGGTGGAGGTGGTCATCACCTCGGACGGCAAGCTGGCTTCAGTGACGGTCAAGCGCGGCAGTGGCCACGCGGAGCTCGACCGGGCCGCCGTGCAGATCCTCAATATGGCGGCGCCTTTCGAGCCTTTCCCTGCGGAGCTGGCCGAACGCTACGACTCGCTGCGCTTTGCGTATGAGTGGCAGTTCGTGGGCGGCCAGCTGTCCGGCTCCACCGTGACGATCCCGGCGCGACCCAGATAGGGACCTTCCACTTTGACCGTCGGGCAGTGGTTGCCGATACTATGCGCATGGGCATGGGCAAGGCGCACTACTTCACCAACCAGTTGCTGGTCGCGATGCCGTCCCTCAACGATCCGAATTTTTCCCAGACCGTCACGCTCATCTGCGAACACTCCGAGAAGGGCGCCCTGGGGATCGTGATCAACCGGCCCATGGACATGCGCCTGGGCGAGGTACTGGAGCAGTTGTCGTTGGAAGCACGGGACCCGGTGGTCGCCGACTGGCCCATCCTGCGTGGGGGTCCGGTACACCCGGACCGGGGTTTCGTATTGCACCGGCCCACCGGGCATCGCTGGGACTCCTCCCTGGACGTGTCGGAGCATCTGCAGGTCACCACCTCGCGTGACATCCTCGAGTCGATCGCCCGCGGCGACGGCCCCCGGGAGGGCCTGATGGCCCTGGGCTATGCGGGCTGGGAAGCCGGCCAGCTCGAGGAAGAGGTTCTGGGCAACTCCTGGTTGACCGTGCCCTGCGATGAGGCCCTCTTGTTCAGCGTGCCCTTCGAGCAGCGCTGGAGCGCGGCAGCACGCCTGCTCGGCATCGATCCCTCCCGCCTCAGTCACCTCTCCGGCCACGCCTGAACGTGCCGGACAAGGCGCTGGCGGTCATGGCGTTTGATTACGGCTTGCGGCGGATCGGGGTAGCCGTCGGCAATACGCTGAGCGGCACCGCCGAGGCGCTGGCCACCCTGCCCGCCAACGACGGCGAGCCCGACTGGCGGCTGATCGACAAGACCCTTGCCGAATGGCGACCGGCACTGGCCGTGGTGGGCATCCCGCTGGGGATGGACGACCGCCGCTCGACCCTGACCGGACGTGCGGAGGCTTTTGCGGCAGAGCTGGGGCGACGTTACGGGATCGAGGTGGTGAGCGTCGACGAACGCTTGTCCTCACGTGAGGCCGAGGACACCCTGCGCGAACGCCGGCGAGCCGGCACGCTGCGCCGCAGGGTGGCCAAGGGTGACATCGACCGGGAGGCCGCGCGGGTGCTGCTGGCCCAGTGGCTTGAGCATCAGCAGACAGGCAGACCGGACTGAGGGACACATGGAACCTTTCTCGCAATTCGCTGCCGACGGCCGTCTTCGTCACCTGATCACGCTCGAGGGACTGGAACCCGAGCTGTTGCGCGAGTTGCTGGCTCGAGCCGAACATTTCCTGAGGGTCATGGAACAGGGCGGCGATCATGGGCCGGAACTGGCCGGACTCACGGTCGCCAACATGTTCTCTGAGCCCTCCACCCGCACCCGCGCCTCCTTCGAGCTTGCTGCCCTGCGACTCGGCGCCGACGTGATCAACCTCGACGTGATGCTGTCCTCGCGCGTGAAGGGCGAGTCCATCCTCGACACGATCTACACCCTGCAGGCCATGAAGGTGGACTTTTTCATCATCCGCGATGCGCAGCCCGGCGTCACCCAATACGTCGCTGAGCACGTGGACCCCACGGTCAGCGTGGTGTCCGGCGGCGAGTCGAGCCTCACCCACCCAACCCAGGGACTGCTCGATGCGCTGACCATCCTTCAGTACAAGGGCGGCTTCCGCGACCTGGTGGTGTCCATCGTCGGCGACATCCGCCACTCCCGGGTGGCTCGCTCGGCCTGGCAGGCACTGTCCATCCTGGGCACGGGTGAGGTCAGGCTGGTTGGACCCGCGGAGCTGATGCCGGAGGAAGGCGACTTTCCGGGCGCCTCGCGCCACGAGGAACTCGACTCCGGCCTCGACCATGCCGATGTGGTCATGATGCTGCGCATCCAGAACGAACGGATGGAGCAGGCGCGCGTGCCCGACGCAGACCGCTACTTCGACCGCTACGGCCTCACCGCAGAGCGGCTGCGCCGGGCGAGGCCGGAAGCGATCGTGATGCACCCAGGCCCGATGAACCGTGGCGTGGAAATCGCCTCGGACGTAGCCGACGGGCCGCAATCGGTGATTCGCCGCCAGGTCACCAACGGGGTGGCGGTCAGGATGGCCGTGCTGGCCCATCTGGCCGCCAGGGCACGGGAGCGCGCAGCATGAAGGACAACCGCGGCAGCATTTTCGTCGAGGACGCTGCAGTCATCGGCCAGGAGATCCACGAGGCCGGACAATACATCCTGCGCCTGCAGGCGCCACGCTGCGCGAGTGCAGCCAAGCCCGGCAGTTTCGTACACCTCACCTGCGGCCCGGAACTGCCCATGCGCCGACCCCTGTCGATCATGCGGGCCAGTCCGCGCGAAGGCTGGCTGGAGATCTTGTACAAGGTCCAGGGACAGGGGTTGGATTACCTCTCGAAGCGCAAGCCGGGCGACAAGCTGTCCTGCATGGGCCCGATCGGCCGCGGCTTCTGCCCCGACCCCGCCCGGCCACGCTGCCTGTTGCTGGGCGGCGGCGTGGGCATCCCACCGATGATTTTTCTCGCCGAGGCGCTGGCTGCGGAGGCGGACGGTCCCTGGAAACCGCTGGTGCTGATGGGCTCCGAGGTGCCCTTCCCCTTCAGGCCCCGGCCGTCCACCCTGCTGATCCCATCCATGCCGGAAGGCGTGATCGCCTCCATGCCCCTGCTGGAGGGATGGGGGGTGCCGAGCCGGCTTGCTTCGCGTTCCGGCTTTGCCGGCTGCTTCGACGGCTACGTCACCGAACTGGGCCGCGCCTGGCTGAACGGCCTGGACGATCGCGCGCGGGACGAGGTCACGATCTTCGCCTGCGGGCCGACACCGATGCTGGCTGCCTGCGCGGCGCTCGCCCAGGATTTCAACCTGCCCTGCCAGGTGTCCCTGGAGGAGCACATGGCCTGCGCGGTGGGCGGTTGTGCAGGGTGCACCGTCCTGGTCCAGACGCCCTCGGGTCCGGCCATGAAGCGGGTGTGCGTGGACGGACCGGTGTTCGACGCCCTGCAGGTCTTCCCGCCGGCCGCCTGACCAGCATCAACCGAAGTTGATGCGCGCCTCGAGGTTGGTGCGCGAGTCAGCCTGGGCCAGGGCTTCCTCCGGATCGACCTTGCCCGACTTCACCAGCTTCAGCAGTGCCGTGTCGAAGCTCTGGATGCCGCGCTCGGAAGAGGACTCGATCGCCTCCTTGATGGACACCACGTCGCCCTTCTTGATCAGCTCGGAGATGAAGGGGGTGTTGATCATGACCTCGATGGCAGCGCAGCGCTTGCCATCCTTGCTGCGCACCAGGCGCTGGGACACGATTGCGCGCAGGTACTGGGACAGGTCCAGGAAAATCTGTCCGTGCTGGTCCTTGGGGAACATGTTGATGATGCGGTCCAGCGCCTCGGCGCAGTTGTTGGCATGCAGCGTCGAGAGGACCAGGTGCCCGGTGCCACCCATGGCGATGGCCGTTTCCATGGTCTCTCGGTCGCGGATCTCACCAATCAGGATCACGTCCGGCGCCGCCCGCATAGCCGAGCGCAGCGCATTGTGGAAACTGCGCGTGTCCAGGCCCACCTCGCGCTGGTTGATGATCGACTTCTGGTTGGCATGCAGGAACTCGATCGGGTCCTCGATCGTCAGGATGTGATCTGAAGCGTTCAGGTTACGGTGATTGATCATGCCGGCCAGGGTGGTCGACTTGCCAGACCCGGTGGATCCAACCATTAGGATCAGGCCGCGCTTCATCATCACCAGGTCGGCCAGGATGGCCGGCGCGCCGAGGCTCTCCAGCAGCGGAGGCTCGACTGCGATGAAGCGCAGCACGATGGCCGGATATCCGCGCTGGTGAAAGATGGCTGCCCTGAAGCGGCCGAGACCCGGCTCGGAGATCGCAAAGTCGATCTCGAGATTCTCGTTGAACATCTCCAACTGCTCGGGGGTCATCAGGTTATGGGCAATCTGCCGCACCGTATCCGGCCGCAACACCTGCTTGTTGACCGGGTAGATGGTCCCCTCGATCTTGATCTTGACGGGCGCGAACGAAGTGAAAAACAGGTCGGATGCCCGCTTCTCCGACATCAGCCGGAGGTAGGCCTTGATATTGACCTTCTCGCCCGCCGACTCTTCGCCCTGCGGGACGCCTTCCTCAGTAGAGGTTTCCTTCATCGGTGTCCTCGGCAATACGCAGGTTTCCGTCAAGTTCATCGGTCTTGTCGTCGCGCTTGCTCTCCAGCTTGATTCGCAGGCGCAGTTCGTTCTTCGAGTCGGCGTTGCGCATGGCATCCTCGTAGGAAATCTTCCTGGCCTCGTAGAGGTCGAACAGTGCCTGGTCGAAGGTCTTCATACCCAGCCGGTTCGACCGTGCCATGACTTCCTTGATCTTCGCCACCTCGCCGCGGAAGATCAGGTCCGCCACCAGCGGGGTACCGATCAGGATCTCCATGGCTGCGGCGCGACCTTCCTCGTTTTCGCGCGGGATCAGTCGTTGGGACAGCAGCGAGCGAATATTAAGCGACAGGTCCATCAACAGCTGTTCGCGTTTTTCCTCGGGAAAGAAGTTGATGATGCGATCGAGCGCCTGGTTGGAGCTGTTGGCATGCAGGGTGCCGAGGACCAGATGGCCGGTCTCCGCGAACTGGATTCCGTACTCCATGGTTTCTCGGTCACGGATCTCGCCGATCATGATCACATCGGGCGCCTGACGCAGGGTGTTCTTGAGCGCGTTGTGCCAGCTCTCGGTGTCCACCCCGATCTCGCGGTGGGTGACCACGCAGCCACGGTGGGGATGCACGTACTCCACAGGGTCTTCGATGGTGATGATATGCCCGCGCGACTTCTCGTTGCGGTAGCCGATCATGGCCGCCAGCGTGGTCGACTTGCCGGAACCCGTTGCGCCCACCACGATCACCAGGCCCCGCTTGGCCATGACGATGTCCTTGAGTACCGGAGGCAGGTCCAGTTCGTCCAGCGACGGGATGCGAGACTGGATGGTACGGATCACGCAGCCCGTATTGCCCTGCTGGAGGAAGGCGCTGACGCGAAAGCGGCCGATACCCGGGGGAGAAATGGCGAAATTGGCCTCCTTGGTGGAGTCGAATTCGCGGGTGTGGCGGTCGTTCATGATGGAACGGACCATCACCGCCGACTGCTCGGGGCTGAGCGCCTTGTCCATCTGCGGCCTGACCTCACCGTCTATCTTGATCGCCGGGGGAAAACCCGCAGTGATGAACAGGTCCGAGCCCTTGCGCTCCACCATCCGGCGCAGGAGATCCTGCATCAGCTTGATCGCCTGATCCCGCTCCATGGATTAGATCGCGTCCTTGTTGGCAGCCTTGTAGCGGGCTTCTTCCTTGGCAACCAGGCCCTTGTGGACCAGGTCCTGCAGGCACTGGTCGAGGGTCTGCATGCCCGCAGCCTGGCCGGTCTGGATCGAGGAGTACATCTGAGCAATCTTGTTTTCGCGGATCAGGTTACGGATGGCGGGCGTGCCAATCATGATTTCGTGAGCCGCCACCCGGCCGCCACCGATCTTCTTCAGCAGGGTCTGCGAAATGACCGCCCGCAGCGACTCGGAGAGCATGGAACGAACCATGTCCTTCTCCGCAGCCGGGAACACGTCGACGATACGGTCGATGGTCTTGGCCGCCGAGCTGGTGTGCAGGGTGCCGAAAACCAGGTGCCCGGTTTCCGCGGCCGTCAGCGCCAGCCGGATGGTCTCCAGGTCACGCATCTCTCCGACCAGGACGCAGTCCGGATCCTCGCGCAGGGCCGACCGCAAGGCTTCCGAGAAGCCGAGGGTGTCGCGATGGACCTCGCGCTGGTTGATCAGGCTGCGCTTGGATTCGTGGACGAACTCGATCGGGTCCTCGATGGTGAGGATATGGTCCGGCCTGTTGACGTTGATGTGGTCGATCATGGCTGCGAGGGTCGTCGACTTGCCGGAACCGGTCGGCCCGGTCACCAGCACGATGCCTCGGGGCAGCAGGCACAGATCCTTGAAAACCTTGGGCGCGTTGAGCTCCTCCAGCGTCCGGATCTGGGTGGGGATGTTGCGGAACACCGCCCCTGCACCCCGGTTCTGGTTGAAAGCGTTGACCCGAAAGCGCGCCAGGTTCGGCACCTCGAAGGAGAAGTCGGTTTCGAAGAACTCCTCAAAGGCCTTGCGCTGCTTGTCGTTCATGATGTCGTAGACCATGCTGTGCACTTCCTTGTGCGTCAGCGGAGGCATGTTGACCCGCTTCATGTCGCCATCGACGCGGATCATCGGCGGAACCCCCGCCGACAGGTGCAGGTCGGAGGCATTATTCTTGACCGCAAAGGCCAGAAGCTGGGCGATATCGATGGCCATCAGGGGACCCCGGTTTTGATCTTGGCGACTCGCGTCATGCGAGATATTTCAAGGCAGTATAGCCATCATTGGATGCTGATATGTTAACTGCTCCGCAAAATCCGGGGGTAGCACTGGCCGCCGTCAGGGAACGGATCCGCATGGCCGCGGTGTCTGCCGCCCGGGACCCTGCCTCGATCACCCTGGTCGCAGTCAGCAAGGGCCAACCGGCCGCGAGGGTGCGGGAGGCGATCCGGGCCGGGCAAGTGGACTTCGGCGAGAACTACCTGCAGGAGGCCGCGGGCAAGTTGGCGGAACTGGCCGATGAGCAGGCCTGTTGGCACTACATCGGCGCACTCCAGGCCAACAAGACCCGTGACGTGGCAGGGTTGTTCGATTGGGTGCACACCATAGACCGGGAGCGCACCGCGCGGCGCTTGAGCGACCAGCGCAGCCCGCATGCCGCGCCCCTGCAGGTGTGCCTCCAGGTACGGCTGGGTGCCGAAGACACCAAGTCCGGAGTCGATCCCGACAACCTGCGCGCCCTGGCCGACGTGGTGGCCGGCCTGCCCCGACTCAGGCTGCGTGGGCTGATGTGCATTCCGCCCGAGGAAACCGCGCCCGAGAGGCAGCGTGGATGGTTCCGGCAACTGGCCGACTTGCGCGATGCGCTGAACGCCGCGGGGCACCAACTGGACGTGCTGTCCATGGGCATGAGTGGCGACCTCGAACAGGCGATCGCCGAGGGCGCAACCCATGTTCGGGTGGGCACGGCGGTATTCGGGGCCAGGCAAGGATGACAGCATGAACGCAGGGCTTGAACTCAGGGGGAGGCTCGGCTTTATGGGCGGTGGGCACATGGCGCGGGCCCTGGCGGGCGGCCTGATCGCGCGCGGCATCGCACCGGGCCGGATCACCATCGCCGACCCGCTCGAGGCGGCCAGGAACTGGAATCGCGAGCACCTGCCAGGGGTGGTGGTGACCGGCTGCAACGAGGAAGCCGGGCGATCTGCCGAGACCTGGATCATCGCCGTGAAGCCCCAGCAGGTCCGGACGATCGCCACGGAATTGAACGCCGTGGCCACCGCACGGAAGCCGCTGGTGATCAGCGTGGCAGCAGGCATCCGGATGGCAGACCTGGCGCGGTGGCTGGGCGACGGCGCCAGGATCGTGCGCTGCATGCCCAACCGGCCGGCGCTTG
Source organism: Gammaproteobacteria bacterium (assembly GCA_030830595.1). Taxonomy (GTDB): domain Bacteria; phylum Pseudomonadota; class Gammaproteobacteria; order Steroidobacterales; family Steroidobacteraceae; genus SG8-30. The sequence continues at coordinate 9,656 of JAURMS010000201.1, forward strand.
TCGGCGCCGGCATGACGGTCCTGTGCGCCGGGCCAGGCACCACCCGCGCCGATCAACTGGAGGCAGAGGTGCTGCTGGGCGCGGTCGGTGAATGTGCCTGGGTGCAGGACGAGAGCCTGCTCGACGGAGTGACCGCTGTATCGGGCAGCGGACCGGCCTATGTGTTCCTGCTGATGGAGATGATGGAAGCCGCGGCGCTTGCCGAAGGCATCCCCGCCGAACTGGCCCATCAACTGGTTGGAGCCACCGTCCATGGCGCGGCGAAACTGGCCCGTCAGGACCCGCGTCATCCCTCCGAGTTGCGCCATGAAGTCACCTCACCCGGGGGCACGACCGCCGCAGCCCTTGCCGAGCTGGAAAAAGCCGGCCTACGCACGGCCTTTCTGCGCGCCATCCGGGCTGCGTCCGATCGGTCTCGGGCGCTGTCGTCGCCCGGCGATGGCTCTGAGGGTTAAGCTCACGCCATGGATGCACTGATCTTCCTCCTGCGCTCCCTGTACAAGCTGGTCGCCTGCGCCTTCCTCCTGCGCCTCCTGCTGCAGCTCTTCGGAGCCAACTTCCGTAATCCCCTGTGCCAGGCCGTACTGAGCCTGACCAGCTGGCTGGTGCTGCCCTTACGGAAGGTGATCCCACCCTTCGGCCGCGTGGATACCGCATCGCTGGTGGCATTCCTGCTGGTGGAACTGGCAGGCCTGGCCGTCACGCTGCAACTTGGCATCGGTGGCCTGCCCGCCGCCACGGACCTGCTGGGCTGGTCCTTGCGGGAGGCATTGGTCACGGTCCTGCAGACCTACACGGCGGCCATTCTCCTGTACGCGCTGCTGTCACTGTTGACCCAGGGGCAATATCACCCTCTCGGCGCCTTGCTGGCCGCGATCTGTGAACCCGTATTGACGCCGCTGCGTCGCGTCATACCACCCGTGGGCGGGCTGGATTTTTCGCCGCTGGTGGTGCTGCTGCTGCTGCAGGCAGCCAAGATGCTGATCACATGAAGTCTGCGCGGGCGCCAGCCATCCTTGGCCTGTTTGCCTTGCTGACGGCCTGCGGCGCTGAGCCACCTGCACCGGTCGCTGCCCGTGCGTATGCGGATCCGGGGGTCGTGGTGGGCAGCGGACACGAAATGCGCTACGGCATCGTACCGATGGCGGACATCCCCGCACCCGTCCGCCGTGCATACGGACTGACTGGCAACGCCGATGGGCTGCTGGTGAATGTCTCGGTACTGCAGCGCAACGCCGCGGGGCAGGCAGGAACCAGCGTCGAATCCAGGGTATCGGGCAGCGTGCGCCGTTTGACCGGACAGGACAGCCCACTCGAATTCCAGGTCATCCGCACCGGCGAGACCGTGTCCTACATTGCACAGGCGCCCCTCCACGATCGTGAGCCCGTCACTTTCCTGCTCGAGGCCACACCCCTGCAATCCTCGTCCGGCATGTCGGCGAGGGTGGTACGCCAGTTCGAGCGAGCCCGCCGGTAAAAAAAGCGTTTTTTTACCTGTTTCCCCCTTATCTGCCGCGTGATGGCGTGGTATCTTTCGCGCGGTATTCAAAACAGGGCGGCCCGGGGGCCGTCAGGCCAACCAACAGGAGACCTCCATGGCAAAAAGCACCGCCGCACCGACCAAGTCGCAGATTATCGCGGCAATCGCTGACCAGACCGACCTCAGCAAGAAGCAGGTGTCGGCTGTATTCGATTCGCTCGGTGGCGTGATGAAGAAGGCGCTGAAGGGCGCTGGCACCTTCACCCTGCCTGGCGTCTGCAAGATGCGGGTCGTCAAGAAGCCGGCCACCAAGGCTCGTCAGGGCACCAACCCCTTCACGGGCGCGGCCATGACCATCAAGGCCAAGCCTGCCTCCAAGAAGGTCCGGATCCGGGCCCTCAAGGGCCTGAACGAGATGGTCGGCTAAGCCGATTCACATCGTCAGGTAGCGAAAGGGCGGCCCATGGCCGCCCTTTTGTTTTGCGGGACGGGCAGGAGCAAGGTCAACTGTTCAGCCAGTCGCCCACCGCCCGCCTCAACTCGCTGATGCGGCCGTGAAAGAAATGGTCGGCCCCCTCGAACATCAGGACCCGGGGCGAAACGGGCAGGCCGCGGGTCCATGCATCCACCAGCTCATGATTGACCAGGTCATCGCGGTCGCCCTGCACCACCAGCCACGGGCAGCCCGGGACGGCCAGGCGCGTGAAGTCGAACCGCTGCACCGGGGGAGCGACCGTCACCAGGCGTTCCGCGGCACGGCGTGCAGCCAACTGGAAGGCGATGAAGGCCCCGAAGGAAAAGCCCATCGACCAGAGCCGTCTGCAACCCGTGCTGGCCTGGGCCCACTCCGCCACCGCCAGCGCATCGTCGACTTCCCCCAGCCCGGCATCGTGCGAGCCCTCACTGGCCCCGACCCCGCGAAAGTTGAAGCGCACGGCCGGCACGCCGGCATCCAGTGCCGCGCGGGAGAGTGCATGAACGACCTTGTTCTGCAGGGTGCCACCATATAGGGGATGCGGATGGCAACAGACCGCCACCACGCCCGTGGCCGGGACGGCCGGATTTTCCAGCAAGACCTCGATCTTTCCGACGGGCCCGTCGATGAGGCTACGCTGAGCCGAGCTCACTGCAACGCAGCACAATCGTTGCGGTAAGTCCTGCCGTCCTTCATTACGAAGGCCACCTGGCCGAGCAGATCAACGTCGGCGGTCGGATCCCCTGGCACCGCAATGATGTCGGCCAGCTTGCCCACCTCGATGCTGCCGAGCCGGTCCGTAACGCCGAGAAACCGCGCCGGCACGAGGGTGGCGGATTGGATGGCCTCCATGACCGGCATGCCTCCCTCCACCATGTAGGCAAACTCACGGCCGTTGGTGCCGTGCTCACACACGCCACAATCCGTGCCGAACATGATCGGGACGCCTGCCCGGTAGGCGCGTGCAAAGGTGTCCTGGATCTGTGGGCCGATACTCAGGGCCTTGGGCCGGACCACTTCGGGAAAGAAACCAGGCTGTTGTCCTTTCTCAAACACCCAGCGTCCAGCCGAGATGGTCGGCACGTAGAGGGTGCCCTTCTCCTTCATCAGGCGCATGGTTTCATCGTCCATGAAGGTGCCATGCTCGATACTGTTCACGCCCGCGAGGACTGCACGCTTCATGCCCTCGGTGCCGTGGGCATGGGCAGCCACGGTGAAGCCGTAATCACGGGCCGTGGCAATGATCGCCTCCAGTTCGCCCGACTGGAACTGCGGGGCCTGGCCGCTGCGCGCGATGGACAACACACCCCCGGTGGCCGTGATCTTGATCACGTCAGAGCCGTCTTTATAGCGCTGGCGCACAGCCTGCGCGCATTCGGCAGCACCGTTACACACGCCCTTCACCGGACCAGGATCGCCCACCGCCGAGGCGAACACCGGCGACAGCCCATTGGTCGGATCCGCGTGACCACCCGTGGTGGCGATGGACTTTCCGGCGGCAAACACCCTTGGACCTGCCACCTTCCCGGCATTGATGGCATCACGCAGCGACAGGGAGGCGAGGAAGCTGTCGCCGAGGTCGCGCACAGTGGTGAAACCCGCCAACAGGGTGCGCTCGGCGTAGACGGTAGCATCGAGGGCGACGTCGGCCTCCCGCTTCTTGTAACGATCGAGTTCCGCCCTGGCACTGTATTCGCTGGTGAGGTGGACGTGCATGTCCATCAGGCCCGGCAACAAGGTGCAACTACCCAGATCGATGACCGCATCACCCTCCGCTGGCGGGCGATGCCCGGCCTCCACGGCCGTGATGCGCCCATCCTCCACCCTCACCGATGACGGGCCGAGCACCTTGCCCGTGCGGACGTCAACCAGGCCTGCCGCATGCAGGATGTCGGCGGCCTGCGCAGGACCTGCCAGGGCAGCAGCCAGGCACACCGCCAGCGGCAGCAGGGAGCGGGTCAGGATGTTCATCGGACATTCTCCATGACTGTGTTGGATTCCACGGCCAGCAGCTCCACCTCGAAGACCAGGGTGGAACCTGGGGGAATCAGGCCATTACCGATATCCCGGTTGCCGTAAGCGAGGTGCGGGGGGATGACCAGCCGGCGCAGCCCACCCACCCGCAGACCGGGCAGACCCTGCTCCCAACCAGCAATCACCCGACCCTCGCCCAGGCGCAGCGAAAAGGGTTGGCCCCTGACCTGTGAGCTGTCGAACTGGCGGCCGCGAAAACCCAGGGCGTTGGGCTGGTAAATCCAGCCGGTGTAGTGCACCACGACCTGCATGCCTGGCACGGCCGTTTCGCCCACGCCTGGCCTGAGATCCTCGATCACGAGCTCGACCGGCACCGCCGCGACTGCCTCCGTCTGGTCCGTCGGTGCGTCCTCGGCGAGTGCCGAGGGCAGCACAGCCAGCAGCAGCGAGAGCAGCGCGAACGAGGCCAGGGCGCGACTCATGCGCGCTCGAAATCCAGCGAAGCGGAATTGATGCAGTACCTGAGCCCGGTGGGCTCGGGACCGTCCTCGAAGACGTGCCCGAGATGGGCATCACAGGCGGCGCAGGTCACCTCGGTGCGGACCATGCCATGACTGGTGTCCAGGTGGGTCCGGACTCGCTCACCAGCCAGCGGCAGCCAGAACGAGGGCCAGCCACACCCGGCGTCGAACTTGGTGTCGGAGGAGAACAGCTCGGCGCCGCAACAGACGCAGCGGTAGGTGCCCGCCTCCGTGGTGCGATAGTAGCGGCCCGTAAAGGGACGCTCCGTGCCCTTTTCCTGGGTGACATGGTACTGCTCGGGGGTGAGTCGGGCCCGAAGCTCATCTCGTCCCGAAGGCTGGTCGCTCATCCTGCCAATTATAGGCCGGGAAGTACGATCGATGAACCGCCGGACCCGACCAGCAACCGGTTCAGCCTGCGCACGAAGGCCGGGGGATCGGCCAGCGCCCCGCCCTCGGCGAGGATGGCCTGCTCATACAGCAGCTGTGCGAGGTCCGAAAACCGGTCTCCATCGGGCAGGCTTTCCAGTTCCTTCACCAGGGCATGCGAGGGGTTGACCTCGAGCCAGGCCGCCGATGGCGGCAGGACCTGTCCGGCCGACTCCAGCAGTTTCCTCAGCTGCGGCCCCACGTCGTGCTCCTCGCGGACCAGGCAGGCAGCCGAATCGGCCAGCCGCTCGCTGGCCCTGACACCCGCCACGTGCTTGCCAAGCACTGCGCCGATCCGTCCCAGCAGCGGCTCGATGGCGGCAGCACCGAGGGCGCTGGCCTTGCGCTCCCCGGCCGGTATCAGGTCGTCGAGGTCGAGGGAGCCCTTGGCGACATCCTTGAGGGATTTGCCGTCGAACTCTCCCAAGTGAGCCACCATCCACTCATCGATACGGTCAGTCAGCAGCAGGGCCTCCACGCCCAGGCTCCTCAGCTGCTCGAGATGCGGACTGCCGCGAGCCGCTTCCAGGCTGTCGGCCACCACAAAATAGATGGCCTTCTGGCCAGGCTTCATCCTGAGCACGTAGTCGGCCAGCGACTGCATCTCTCCTGCCTCGCCGGCCAGCGAAGTGGTGAACCTGAGCAGCGGGGCGATCCGCTCACGGTTGCCCGGATCCTCGGCCAGCCCCTCCTTGAGCACGCTGCCAAACTCGGACCAGAATCCCCGGTACTTCTCCGGATCGTCCCCCGCCACCGTGGTGAGCATGTCCAGCACCTTGCGGGTGATGGCGCTGCGCATGGCTTCGACCTCACGGTCCTCCTGCAGGAGTTCGCGGGACACGTTCAGCGGCAAGTCGGCGGAATCGACGATGCCCTTGACGAAGCGCAGGTAGAGCGGCAGGAACTGCTCCGCATCGTCGAGGATGAACACCCGGCGAACGTAGAGCTTGAGGCCCCGGGGTGCCTCCCGATTGTAGAGATCGAAGGGCGCGCGGCTCGGCACGTAGAGCAGCGTGGTGTACTCGCGACGGCCCTCCACGCGGTGATGTCCCCAGGTGAGGGGGTCGCCCGGATCATGGGAAATGTGTCGATAGAAGGCCCGATATTCGTCGTCACTCAGGTCCTGACGGGGCCGCGTCCACAGCGCCTGGGCCTGATTCGCACGGTCGTAATCGCCCTTGCCGCCGTCCGGGCGCAGCAGTACGGGGAAAGCAATGTGGTCGGAATAGGTCCTGACCAGCTGGCGCAACCTGAAGGCATCGGCAAAGGCGGCCGCGTCCTCCTTGAGGTGGAGCACGATGCTGGTGCCACGAGCCGGACGTTCCACGGTTTCCACCGTGAACTCCCCACTGCCTTCCGAGACCCAGCGAACCCCCTCCCCCGCCGGCGCACCGGCCTTGCGAGACAGCACCTCCACCCGGTCGGCCACGATGAAGGAGGAATAGAACCCTACCCCGAACTGGCCGATCAGCTGGCTGTCGCGCTGGGCATCACCCGTGAGGCTCGAGAGGAATTCGGCGGTGCCCGAGCGGGCGATCGTGCCCAGGTTGGCAATAGCCTCGTCCCGGGTCATGCCGATTCCCGTATCGGTGACCGTCAGGGTCCGGGCAGCCGAGTCGAAGTCGATGCGGATCTCGAGCGGCTCGCCCTCGGCGAGCGCGGGGTCGGCCAGCGAGGCGAAACGCAGCTTGTCGCAGGCGTCGGAGGCGTTGGAAATCAGCTCGCGAAGGAAAATCTCGCGGTTGCTGTACAGCGAGTGGATCATCAGCTTGAGCAGCTGCTTGATCTCGGCCTGGAAGCCGAGCGTCTCGGTGGCTGTAGTGGTGGTCATCCCCTGGCTCCTGCAATGAA
>JAURMS010000202.1 GCA_030830595.1 Gammaproteobacteria bacterium
CACTGGACCCTGCCCATCCGCCAGAGCGACTGAGTGACTGGGGCATCGCCTTCGTCGCCGGCGGCGAGCTGAGGGTGCATGCACAGGCGCTGGTCTACGACCTCAATACTCCGCTGTTCAGCGACTATGCCGCGAAGCAGCGGGCCGTGTGGATGCCCGACGGCCTGCAGGCCCGGGTACTCGCCGATGGCCGGCTCGAGTTTCCGGTGGGTACGGTCATCAGCAAGACCTTCTACTACCCGTTGGCCCTGGACGAGCAGGAGACTGGACGAATCCGCGTGGCGCGCAGCACCGGGGGCGGCACTGCGGCAGGCATCGACCTCGACAGCCACCTGCCCGTGGAGACCCGGTTACTGGTGCGCAGCGAGGACGGCTGGCACGCGCTTGGCTACACCTGGGACCTTGCTCGAGGGGAGGCCTTCCTGAGCCCTGCCGGGGCCATGATTCCCCTCGAACTGGCGGGCCCCGACGGTGGGCAGGCGTTCACCTACGTCGTGCCCGACGCCAACCAGTGCGGCGGCTGTCATCGACCGGAGCACGGTGGCGAGCTCCAGCCGCTCGGCCCTCGTGACTGGCAGCTGGAGGACATGGCGGCCTGGCAGGCCCGGGGCTTCCTCGACCCGACGGCCCACCTGTCGCGCACGCCGGTACGCTGGGACGAGGCCGCAACCTTCCCGCTGGAGCAGCGCGCGCGCGCCTATCTCGATGCCAATTGCGCGCACTGCCACAATCCCAGTGGCCCCGCCGACACCTCGGGACTGCATCTCGGCCTGGATCAGCCGCTCGATCGGCACACGGGGCTCTGCAAGCCGCCCGTGGCGGTTGGCCAGGGGAGTGGCAATCGCCCCTACGACATCACCCCAGGGCGGCCGGCAGAGTCCATCATGGTCTACAGGATGCGCCACAACGACCCGGCCATCGCCATGCCCGAACTCGGCCGGTCAGTCGTCCACGAGGAGGGCGCAGCGCTGGTCGAATCCTGGATCGCCTCACTGCCCGGCAACTGCTGAGGCGTCCCGACTACGACGCCTGAAGCGCGGGCGCCAGACCGCCAGCAGGACGTTCAACAGGCTGAGCACCAGCATGGTCCACAGACCGCGCCACTCGGTCCGCAGCAAGGGAGCGACCGCCTCGGCATCCGGCACACCGCTCGCGAGCGCTTCAGTTGCCATGGCAGCGAGGTCTCGCGACGTGGCCTGCACGGTCAGCAGGGTGCCCTCGAACATGGCAAGGCCCAAGACGGCCTTCAGCCAGGCCCAGCGCGCTTCCATGTAGGCGGGCGTCAGGACCAGCGCGAGAATACCGCTGACCAGCACCGCCAGCAGTGAGGGCATCAGCACCCAGCGGGTGATGGCGTGGATCCCCTCGCGCACCGCGGCATAGCCGGCCAGCGAATCCACCGGGGCCGTTGCCACCAGCACCAGGCAGCAGGCCAGCGCGCCGATGACCCCGATTCCGCCGAGTTCGTGCAGGAGTTTCAGTAATGTGCGCGTCATGGACGGCCCTCGTCAGCTCGGGGCATCATAGCCGCTCTACGAGGAGGTACCGAGTGGTCGAATATGTCGGTGTGGAGAGGGTCCGGGAACTGGTCGGCCAACTTGGGCCTGCCCGGTTCATGCGCGAACTCGCCGCCGAGATCGAGGCCGACTTCGGCCGCTGGGAATCCTTCGACAAGTCGGCTCGTCACGCGGTGCACTCGCCGGTGGGCGTGATCGAGCTGATGCCGATCAGCGACGGGCGGCTGTACTCCTTCAAGTACGTCAACGGGCATCCGAGCAACACTGCAGCAGGCCTGTTGACGGTCACCGCCTTCGGGGTGCTGGCTGAAGTGGCCACAGGCTACCCACTGCTGCTGGCAGAACTGACCTTGACCACCGCGCTGCGCACTGCAGCGATGTCAGCGCTCGCCGCGAGGCGGATGGCGCGTCCCGACTCGCGCTGCATGGCCCTGATCGGCAACGGCGCCCAGAGCGAGTTCCAGGCCATTGCCTTCCATGACCAGCTGGGCATCCGCGAGTTGCGCCTGTTCGACGTTGACGCCGAGGCCACCGCCAAGCTGCAGCGGAACCTCGCTGGCATGGCTCTCGAAGGCCTGACGGTCATCGCCTGCCGCTCAACGGCCGAGGCGGTGCGAGGCGCCGACATCGTGACCACCGTCACCGCCGACAAGCGCAATGCCACCATCCTGACCGCCGGGATGGTCGAAGCCGGTATGCACCTCAATGGCGTGGGCGGAGATTGCCCCGGCAAGACCGAACTGGACCGAGAAATTCTCCTGAGGCCGGATACCCGCGTGGTCGTGGAGTACGCGCCGCAGTCGCGCATCGAGGGCGAGGTCCAGCAGGTGCCCGCAGACTTTCCGCTGATCGAGTTCAGCGAACTGGTGGCGGGCCGGGCCACGGCACGCCGGACCGACACCGAGGTCACCCTGTTCGACTCCGTCGGCTTCGCGCTGGAGGATTTCTCGGCGCTGCGCTATCTGCATCGCCTGAACGGCGCACAACCGGGCCCACGCGGCGGCATCGACCTGATCCCGGAACTCGCCAATCCCAAGGATCTCTACGGGCTGCTGCGGCCCGGCCTCGCGGTGCGCAAGGTGGCAGCATGAGCGAGACAGGTCGCAGCATCGGCTTCATCGGCGCACCTACCGACGTGGGCGCAGCCGATCGCGGCGCCTCGATGGGACCCGAGGCCCTGCGGGTGGCCGGCCTGCAGCGCCGCCTGGAGGCCCAGGGCCTCTGCGTGGTGGATCATGGGAACCTGAGTGGCCCCGGCAACCCCGAGCGCCCGCCCGAGGCGGGCTATCGTCACCTGCCGGAGGTGGCGGAGTGGTGCCGGCAGGTCAGGGACGCCTGTGGGCATATCCTCGGCCTGGGCCAGTTACCCATCCTGCTGGGCGGTGATCACTCCCTGGCCATGGGCTCGATCGCCGCCGTGGCCAGGCACTGCAGCGAGTCCGGCAAGACCCTGCGTGTGCTGTGGCTCGACGCCCACGCCGACTTCAACGTGCCCGCACTCTCCCCGAGCGGCAATCTCCACGGCATGCCACTCGCCTGTCTCTGCGGCCAGGGCCCACCCGAACTCACCCATCTCGGCATCACCTATCCGATTCTCCAACCGCTGCAGCTGCGGCTGCTCGGGGTACGCAGTGTCGATCCCGGTGAGCGCCGCCTGGTGCATGCCCAGCACCTGGAGGTGTACGACATGCGCTACGTGGATGAGCGCGGGATGCGCGCCACCCTGGCAGAGGCCCTGTCCGGCATGGATGCCAACACGCATCTTCACCTGAGCTTCGACGTGGATTTTCTCGACCCGGGGATCGCGCCGGGAGTGGGCACCGCGGTCCCCGGCGGCCCGAGTTATCGGGAGGCCCAGCTGTGCATGGAAATGGTGGCCGACAGCGGGCGCCTGGGATCATTGGACATCGTCGAGTTGAACCCGGCCTTCGACCAGTGCAATCGGACGGCCTTGCTCGCCGTC
>JAURMS010000203.1 GCA_030830595.1 Gammaproteobacteria bacterium
CCGCAACGGACCCGGCCGCAGCCCCGGGCAACAGCAGATCCGCCCCCGCACCGCCCAGCTTCAGCGGCAGGTCTGCCGCGTCGAAGTCACGGACTCCCAGCGGCTCGATGACCCTGAGCGACATTAGATCGGCTCCTCGCAACGCACCACCAGCGCGGACATCCCCTCGCCCGGCCGCACGTCCAGCTGGACACGCACGTCACGATAGCCGGGACGGGTCCCCACTACCGCATAACGCCCCGGCACGACCTCGACTTCACGGGACTGGAACGCGCCGAGCCGACCGACTCGATAGACCACCACCTCTGTCAGCCCATCGGACTGCAAGGTCACCCTGACCGGGCGCTCCGCCGCATCGAGCTGCCGTGCCAACTCCGAGGCCAGAACCGCGAGCTTCTGGCGGGGCTCCGAGGCCTTGCCCGCCTCAGCAAGCAACTTGGCCGCTTCGCTGCGCCCCGCTGGCGTCCACAGCCGCTCCGGGTCTCCAAGCAGGGCATCGAACCTGCCGGCCAGCGCCGCCCTCGCGCCGCTGCGGCGTATGCCTGCTGCAGCGGCCTCCAGGGAGGGCTGCAAGGCGGCAGCCTGCTGCCAACTGCCCCGGGCCTCGACCCAGCTTTCCTCACGTTCGGCGTTTTCCGCAGCGCGCACCGCTGTCTGCAACTGTCGATCCAGCTCGAGCCCAGCCAACTGCTGCAGCGCCGTCGCCGGCGCCTCGGCGCCAGGTCGCAGGCTGGCCGCACGCTCGAGTTGCTCGCGCGCCGCCTCGAGCCGACCGTCGGCCAGCGCTTCGAGGCCGGCAGCCATGGCCGCGGCGAAGCGGTCGCCCGATTCACGGTCATTGATGCGGCGGATCGCTGCCGCGGCACCCGGCACCTCGGCGTCCAGGCTCAGGGCTTGCCGATAGGCGGCCAGCGCAGCGGGATACCGCCCGGCAGATTCCTCACGGGCCGCTCGATCCAGCTGGGCAAGGACCTCGTCCAGGGTAGCCACCCGCGCCAGCCCACGTTTCACCGCCGGATCCTCGGGTTCAATGGCCGCCGCCAGATCGAAGGCCCGCGAGGCGGCCACAGCATCGCCCCTGGACAGGGCGTTCGCGCCTTCGGCGAGGGCCGCCGCCAGGGCCTCCTCGCGGCCGGCCTCCACCGCCTCAAGCGCTTGCGCGGCCGCCGTCCACCCATCCCTGGCCTGCTCGAACTGGCCCAGATCCAGGGCGGTGACCGCGGCCGCAGCGCGCTCCCTGGCCTCCGCCAGCAGGGCGGCCGCCCAGAGGGCGGAGGGCTGGGCATCCAGGCGAGTCTTGATCCCGGCATAGGCGTCCCGGGCCGCCTCCGCGGCCTTGCGTGCCTCGCTGCTGGCAGCCGCTTGCGCTGCACTGCGCCGCGCGGCCTCCGCCTGACTGGCTGCCTCCGCCGCGGCCTGCGCTGCGGTCTGGCGGGCCCGCTGTTCGGCCCAGTCCGGCAGCCAGTACAGGGCTGCCGTCACGATGGCCACCAGGGACAGGGAGGCAGCGACCCACCAGCGTGCCGGCCGACCAGGCGTGGGGGCGGCTGCCCGGACCGCCGTGGCGGCGGGCGCAGCGGCAAGCCGGAGGGGCTCGGTCTGTTCGTCATGTTCACCTGCCGCACGCTCGAGTTCGTGCAGCACGGCAGCGGCATCCACAGGCCTGTCAGCGGGACTTTTAGCCAGCAGGCGCAACGTCAGTCGCCGCACCCGCTCGGGCGCAGGCTGACGCGGCACCGGTGGTGTCACCGGCTCGTGCAGCACGCGCTCGGGAGTGGGATCGGGATAGAACGGCGGATAGGCCGTCAGCAACTCATGGAGCAGGGTGCCCAGGGCGTAGAGATCGTCTGCCACCGTGGCTGGCTCGCCACGCAGGCGTTGGGGACTTTGCCTTCCCGGAGTACCGCCCTCGAGCCTCGCGCCCAGGGGGACACTGAGCTCGAAGTCCGTGAGCCTGACCCCACCTGAGGCGTCGATCAGCACATTGCCCGGCTTCAGGTCGCCATGGACGCGCCCGGCGGCGTGCACCTGCCCGAGACACCTGACCAGCGCCTCGAAGTGGGCACTCCAGACCCGCCAGGGCCGGCCACGAAACTGGCTGAGGTCGCCACCGGCCAGGTAGGCCATCGGCATGATGCTCCACCCCTCTGCCTCGATCGGCTCGGCACAGGCCACCGCCAACTCAGGCCCGAGCAGGGTGGCGACCTCGGCCGCACGAGACTGGCGAGCAGCGATGGCGGGCCCGCCCGGATGTGTCAGGTCGACACACTTCAGGGCGAGAGGCCGAGCCTCGGCTACCGATGTAGCCAACCAGACCTGTACCGGTTCGCGGTCGGCGAGCAGCCGTTGCAGGCGGAACCGCCCGCCGAGGTTCCGGCCAATGTCCAGCTCAGGCGTGGCCACGGTTCATCCGGGGCCGGGGGCGGCAGTGGGCTCCGCCGGGGGCAGGCCGACTTCCTCCCGGTACAGCTCCTGCAGCAGCTTGCGCCACTCGGCGTATTGCTCGTCGGCAGTGCCCGTGAGCCGCAGCGTGCGGCCCTCCACTTCCACGACCAGGGGTGCTGCCTCGGACTCGAAGGAATCGGACAATTCCTTCAGCGCGTCGGTATGCATCTTGGCCTCCTCGCGCTTCTTGATGCCGCTCATCACGGCCATCACGCCGCCTGCAGCAGCCCCATAGCGAGCAGCATCCACCGCCCGGGCGCAGGTGCTGTTGCCACAGTTGTCGGGCACCAGGATGGAGGCAGCCACGGCAATGGCGCCCATAGCGATGCGGTTGCGCGCCTGTGCCTTCAGCTTTTCCTCCGACTGGATCTCGTCGTAGGTGTAGCGACGCCAGTTGGAATACGGCTCGTCCATGCGCTCGGAGAACGAGGCATAGCTATCGCTCACGGCATCGACCAGGTTGGCATCGCGCTCGCGGATGCGCTCGACCCGCTGCAGCATGGGGTCATCTGCGGCAGGCAGGCGGGCAACGCGGTAGCGCCCGCTTTTCTTGTCTTGGGCGAGATACGCGCCAAAGGCCTCGGGCGCAAACTCCCCCGCGAAACGCAGGTCGGCCACGCGCTGCACCTCCAGCGTCTGTGCAGCATCGAGCGCCTGTCGAGCACCGAGCAGGTCGTTGGCGATGTTCACGTACACGTTCTGGAACGGATCGCGTCCGAGGTTGCCACCTTCCCGATAGGAGCGCGTATCAGCCATGCCTTCGTAGGACTTCTCCAGCCAGACCCGACCGGTGGCGTCGATCGCGCGGATCGCCAGTCGCAGTTGGGCCCCATCTGAAGACTCGATGCGCCCGTCCACGCTGAGGTCCGTGGCATCCACCAGCGTGGGCACCACCCGCACCACGCCCCACTGGCCGGTCCCTGCCAGGGTCTCGCGCAGGCGAGCTGCCATGTATCGCGCCTCGGCCCGGCGAATGTCCGGGTACACCCGCAGTTCGTCGGCTTTTTCCGGATCCTCCAGTGCAGCCTCGGGAATGCCGGGATCGAAGACCCGGATGCCGACGTCCAGCAGCTGGTCCTCGTCAATCTCGGCGCTGGCCTGTACGGCCTGGAGCTGCGGCAGCGGGCGGGTTTCCTTGACCACGCAGCCTGAGAGCACGGCAGTGGCCAACAATCCAAGGCTGATCCTGAGAGGCATCCTGTTCATGTTCATATCCGTCTGCTACTGACCTTTCTTGTACCGCCGGTATTCTTCCCACAAGGCCGCCCTGAGTTCGGGATCGGTCTCTGCCATGGCGGCTTCCCTGATCTGGCGAGCCACCACGTCGTCATCGCTGCCGTCAGGAATATCGGCGGGGATTTCCCGGGGTCCGGAACCGGTGCTGCCGCCCACGCCAGCGCCGCCGCCCTGCGAGCCCCCTTCCTCTTCGTCTTCCCCTTCGCCGCCAGCGCCGACCGACTCCATGCCGGGCCGCCGCCCGCCGCCGGCGCCCTCGCCCGCGGGATCCACCTGTTCCTCGCCGCCGAGGGGATCACCGATCCCGCCGCCCGAGCCAGCGGCCCCTTGCTGGGCTCGTTCCCTCGCGATCTGTTCCTGGGCCGTCCTGACGGCGGTGTCGAAAGCGCCGAAAGTATCCTCGAGCCGACGGTCGATCTCGGCGCGCCGATCGCCCGTGGTCGCGGCCTCGGGGCCAGCGCCTGCGCCCCCGCCCTCCGGGGCAAAGGGGTCGTCCCCCGAACCATAGGCAGGCTCCTTGGCATAGGGGTTCTCCTCGCCGGGCGCCCCTCCGCCGCCGCCGGCCTCGCCGTCCTGCCCAGCGGCTGCGTCCTCCTGCCCCGCGGGCATACCGCCAGCGGCATCCCCTCCTTCCCCCTCGGCGCCTGCGGTGGCCTCGGCCCCGGGCTGGCCGCCCGCATCGCCAGATTCTTCACTTGAGGGCGCGGCCTCGGAACCCTCCGGCCCCTGACCGGCGGCCTCGGCACCTTGCGCGTCACCCCCCGGCTGGCCAGGCGTACCCGGGGTTGCCGGCTGGGGCCAACCGGTCTGGCCGGCGGAGCCCGGCGGCTGGCTGCTGGGGCTGGGCAGGGACGGGGGGCTGCCCGCGGAACCCGATGAGCCCGAACTGCCGGAACTGGGTGAACTGGGCGAACTAGAGGGGGGCACGGGCATGCCCGGCGCGCTCGGGGTGGAGACCGTGGTCTGGCTCAGGCACCCGCCCAGCAGGACAGCCGTGCAGGCCAGGGAAATCAGACGTCCGCAGGAGCCCATATCCTTCCTCTCCGGTCCGGAAACCCGGTAGTAGACACCATCTTGTCAGACGCCCGGGAGCCCGGGCGGTTCCGTCAGCTGCCGGGAGTCCGGACGCTGGGGTCGGTCCCGGCCAGGAAGGCCCCGAGTTGCTCGGCCAGCCGATCGCAGGCCGCCGCCTGAACCCGCGCGATAAAGGGCAGCGGCACGATCGCCCCGACGAGCGCAGAAGTGCCCGTGACGTTGGCCGACACCGAACCGGCCGTGCGGGCCTGCTTCAGGTCCCAGACCGTAGCGTCGTAGTCCGATTCCTTCTCCCACCAACCGAAGCCCAGGCAGCCCCCGCCGCCCGGCCCGATGGCACAACTGATGCTGCCGCCGCTGTCCGTCTGGCGGGTCACGCCATCCACCCAGACGATGTAACGAACGCCGCTGCCCTCGATGCGTTGACGCACCAGGGGCTTGGCCAGCAACTGGGCCATGCCCTCAGCCCGCTGGGGGGAGGTAGAGGGCTCGAACCAAGGGAACATGGCGTCCTGGAAGGCATTGTTTTCCCGCACCAGGATTCCGGACCGGCTGGAAACCTTGCCGGCGACGCAGTCCATGAACTCATCCTCGGCCACCGGCCCGTCGACCTGCGGCTTGGCCAGCAGGACCACGGCCTCGCCCGAGGCAATGGCAGTGTCCATGGAGCGGCTTTCCTCAAGGCGGGCCGTCATGCACCCGGTCATGGTCACGACCGGGACGACGAGCAGGCTCAGCAGTTTTCGGGAGAAAGCTCGATAGGTGACGACACTTGTCATAATTCCCTCATGTTTTCTGCTGCAGGCTCCCCCGGGCGCAGAGCAATATTCCCAAGCCTTAGAATACGCCATGCTCGGTGGTTTGCCAGTCGCATTGAGGATCGGCGCTTCGTTGGTACTGACGCTTTGCGTCGCATCCAACTCCATGGGCGACCAAACTCGTCCCAATATCGTACTTGTCGTAGCCGACGACCTCGGCTACGGGGACCTGAGCAGCTTTCATCCCGCTAGCATCCAGACACCGAATATCGACTCGCTGGCCGCCCAAGGCACCCGCTTCACGAGTTTTTATGCGACTCCCGTATGCACCCCATTCCGGGCAGGCCTGCTTACGGGTTCGCATGCCATCCGCATCGGCTTGAATGGCGCACTGTTTCCCGGACAGGCGACGGGGCTGGCGGAGGCCGAGGAGACCCT
The DNA here is from genome assembly GCA_030830595.1 of Gammaproteobacteria bacterium. GTDB lineage: Bacteria > Pseudomonadota > Gammaproteobacteria > Steroidobacterales > Steroidobacteraceae > SG8-30. The sequence goes on from JAURMS010000203.1 coordinate 5,913, forward strand.
GCCAGAGCTTCTCAATGAGGCGGGTTACAGGACCATGCTTGCGGGCAAGTGGCACCTGGGCGATGCCCCGCAGCACCATCCAGGGCGTCATGGCTTCGAGCGCTTTTTCGGGATTCCCTACTCGCACGACATGTGGCCATTTCACCCGCAGATGTGCCGCGCTTCCAGACAAGAGCCGGCCAGATTGAGGGAAGCCAGGAATCGGGCCATCACCTCTGGCGCGCGACTGGGCCCCTCCTGCTACTCCAAAGAACAATTGCCGGACCTACCCCTCTATCGAGACCTGGACATACTCGAGTTCAATCCAGATCCCGCTTTGCTCACCCGCCGTTTCCTTGACGCAGGACTGGCATTCATCGCCGAGCCGGACCCGCGACCCTTTTTCCTGATGATCGCGTTGACGGCGCCACATGTGCCTCTCGCACCATCGCCCGCATTCGCGGGCCGATCCGGCGCCGGACGCTACGCCGACACCCTGCTCGAAACCGATGCCGCAGTAGGTGAACTGGTCAGAACCCTCGAGGCTCGCGGTCTGGAGCGCAATACCGTGGTGGCGTTCACTTCTGACAACGGCCCATGGCTGGACTACGGTGGTGACGGCGGTAGTCCAGGACCGTTCTCTGGCGGCAAGGGCAGCGTGCTTGAGGGTGGTATCAGGGTGCCGCTCATCGTGCGCTGGGCAGGCGGACGAAGAGCCCCGAGCCGGATCAATGTTCCACTGACCCACCTGGACCTGATGCCAACCCTGCTGGAACTCGCTGGAACGCGTCCGCCTCGTCAGGCCCCGGACGGCCTCAGCGTGGCAGGCCGTTCCATCGCAGAGTTGCGGGCCGTCGCCGATGCACGCCCGCTGCTCTTTTTCAGGTCAGGAGGTGAGCCGGGCGACGTGACCGGTCGGTTGGGCGCCATCCGGCAAGGCCGTTGGAAATTACACCTTCGGGCACAGCTAGGCACGTTGGTTCCGACCGGGTTATACGACCTTGACTCCGATCCGGCAGAGGCGAAGGACTTGAAGTTCATGGAGTGGGCTGTCACCGCGCGGTTGCTGGCTCTGGCCCGGTCAGAGCGGGATCGCCTGTCGGCGGGGCTGCGGCTGCCGGCCCCATCGAGGCCAGGGTCGGGCCACCTTCAGGTCCAAATGCGCCCGGATGATGTCTCCCGGCTGGTGATTGACAACATGGGTGCTGCAGCGTGGGCGGTCTGGGACGTCTCGGGACAGGTGGCGGGCTACGGAAGCGACCCAGCGCCACGTCTGGCCATGCGGGTACTCGGAGATACAGCGCAAATTGCCAAGGAGCCACGGATCGTCACCCCGCGCTACGGCGGGGATGCCAGACCCGTGAGGGGCTGGAGTACGAGCGCCGAGGGATCGGGATTCGAGATCTCGGTCGATGCCGGGAAGGCCAACGGCATCCTGCACCTGTGGATCGGTGGCGAGATGGGCACCGGAAGGCTGGAGGCCAGGCTCTCCGACGGATCGGCGCCGCTGTACTCCACCGTCATCGGTGATTCGAGAGGCGAGTACGGGCGCTGGGTGGTCATACACTTCAGGACGGGATCTAAGGATGGCGCGGAACTATCAGTGCGATGGAGACGCGAAGACGGAGGACCCGTAAACCTCCGAGCCGCAGCGTTGATGAGAGCCGGGCGACCTTGATGGCCAGCCTTCATGTCGAGAACGGACCGATCTTCGTGGTCGGTGCCCCGCGATCCGGGACGACCCTGTTGCAGCTGATCCTCGATGCCCATCCTCTGGTGGGGATGCAGGGCGAGCTGCACTTCTTCGATCAGATCAACCAGTTGCGCGAAAGCTGGCCGTCCGTCATCTGCAAGGAAAATTTGCAGACGTTCTACCGGGGCCTGGAAAGGCTGGCTGCCTTTCAATACCTCCCCGAACTGAACCGCCACCTCGGATGGACCACCGAGCAGCTCCTGCATGCCGGAGGGAGCAGCCTGGAGGACTTCTTCCGATGCATGGTGGCCGCTCCGGCGAGGCTTGCCGGCAAACCATGGTGGGGAGAAAAGACGCCGGAGAACGTCCGCTACCTTGCGGATCTCGTCGAGATTTTCCCCAACGCGAAAATCCTGCATATCCATCGCGATCCGCGCGCAGTCGTAGCGTCACTGATGCAGGTCCCATGGGCTCCGGACAGCGTGCTCATCAATGCCTTGAAGTGGAAGATCGACATGCTGTATGCGGATGAGTTCCTCAAGGCGGGTGGCCGCCTGCATGAGTTAGCATATGAAGAGCTGATCACTGATCCGAGGGCTTGCCTGCAGCGCGTCTGCGATTTCATCGGGGTGGATTTCGATGAACGAATGCTGGCTTTCCATCGTTCAGCCGGCGACAGGCTGCAAGGTGAGGCCTGGAAAGACGGCACGCTCCAGCCGGTCAATGCATCGTCGAGGGAAAAATGGACGACCGTGCTATCAAGGCCGGAATCAAGGCTGGTGGAAATCTTGGCAGGGTCTCTGACGGAGATGAGGCCGTCAAAAACGGAGGGCGTCGGCCTGCTGAGCCTGCTCGGCTGCACTGTTCGCGATCTGGGCCGCTATCTCGGCGAACGACGCCGCAGGAAGGAAGCCGGGTCGGCAGGAGTGATTGAGGGCGAAGAAGGCCGCCTCCGGGCGCGCCTCGTTCAGGCGCTGCTGCAGCGATCGCGAAAGCATTAAACCGTGAGTCAGGGTCCTGGACTCGCGGGGGAGGTCGTCAGGCTCATCTCGTGACTCTCCTGACCAGCATCCAGTTCAACTCTGCCAGCCAGACCATGGAATTGACCAGCCAGCGAAGGATCGCCCTCCTGCCGACTGCAGCCGGTAACTCGATGCCACCAGCGGCGAACACCGCCGAATCCGGGGCTCGCCGACTCGCCTGGAAGCGGCATCTTGTTGAGAGGATTTCCCTTCTGTCGTGCCAGAACCTGCCCCAGCCTTTGAGATAGGCGGGCAGAAAACCCTGCAGCAGGGCCGCCATCAGGAGGTTGAACTCGAACAGCACCAAGGATGGCGCCATGACCAGCAGGCTGCGTCTTTGCCCAAGGGTACAAAGCAGCCGCAGTCGATTGTAGACCTGCCCCTCAGCCCTCGACTTACCGTGATCCTTGGCATCATGAAGGCAGACAGCCCCCGGAACGTGGAGGCATCGGAGGCCGAACAAGGCCCCGCGCAACTGAAGTTCGGCATCGTCCGCCCAAGCGTGCAGATAGCCCTCGTCAAATGCCCCCACCTCGGCCAGCCGGCCTCGATCGAAAAGCATGATGCCTCCCCCAGCCGTCGCAAAAGGGGGGGGGCACCCGCGTTCGGCCACCGTGACTCCCCGGTAACTACCCGTGCTTACACCGAGGAAACTAATCTGGTTGCCGTCCTGGTAGATTCGGGATGGGTCAGTGGAATAAAGCAGCCGGGGTGTCGCACAAAAGCAATCCTGGTGGGCCTCGAGAACCTCGCGCATCCTGGCCACCGAGCCCGGCCGGAAGGTGACGTCGTTGTCGGTCAGCAGGATGAAGCGCGTGTTTGCAGCCGCCAGACCCGCATTACGCACCTTACCCAGATTGCCGGTGTTGCCCGGCATTTGCACAATCGGCACGGTGGGATGCGCTTCAGCCAGCCATTGCAAAGACCCGTCAGTCGAGCCATCGTCAACGACGACCAGGCGATCCACGCCCTCGGGAAGGCCGAGCAGAGAATCAATGGTGGCAGGCAGCGAGTCCATCCCATTGTAGTTGCAGATGACCGCCGTCACCCCGTCAAGGTGCTGGGAGGCGCTGGTCATTGCTGTGTTTCCGAAAAGGGCTCCAGTAACCCCTGCCCGACATACCAATCGAGGGTTCGTCCAATGCCCTCACGCGCCATGACCAGCGGTTGGTAGCCTAGGACTTTACGGGCTCTGGTGATTTCAAATTCGCGATGGTGGGTAAAAAATCCAACCCGCCTCCGGTGCAGGGGCGGATCGATACCCAACGGCCGACAAGCCAGCTCGCACAGGGCGCCGGCCAGATAGACCGGCCAGACTGGCACGGACCACCGCGGCACCGGGACACCCATCAACCCTGCAGCCATCCTGACAATCTCCCACAGGGTCGGCGCTTCCGGCCCCCCCAGCAGGAAAATCTTGCCCACGGCCTCTGGCAAGGACCCACAGAGGACAAACCCATCCACCAAATCGTCAACATGTACCAGGTGAAGACGGGTCGTCCCTGGTCCCACCATGACGAATACCCGGCGCTGAATCACCCTGAAAAGCTTCAGGAAACGCTTGTCGCCCTCACCGTAAATAGCTCCGGGCCTGACGATCACGGTCGGCATGCCACTCGCCGACGCAGTCTGTATTTCCTGTTCAGCAGCAAGCTTCGAGCGCTGGTAAATGTCGTTTGCGCCGTAGCGGTAATCCTCGTTCGCAGGCGGATTGGCCACGTGGCCATGCACACCGCCGGTAGAGCAGTGAATCAACCTGGAGCACCCGTGGACCCGGGCCGCTGCGATGACGTTCAGGGTGCCGCCGACGTTGATGTCCATGTAGTGCTTGTCGTGGTGCCCTGCCGTTCTGAACACCGAGGCCAGGTGATAGATTTGCTCACACTCGCGAGCCGCCCCCAGTACGTCTTGTCTGCTGGACAGCTGGCCAACGACGGGCTCAATGCCGTTCTCGAGCAAATTTGCCGCGTCACTCTCCGACCTGATCAGGGCCCTCACCTCGTGGCCCAGTGAGGCCAATCGGCGCGCCAGGTAGCCACCCGTAAAGCCAGTGGCGCCAGTGACCAGGATCTTCATGCCGACGCGCTCTTTGGAGACACCCTGGCAATCAACCCGGCGTAAGCGCCGGCAAGACGACGACGATAGGCAGCGGGCGTGTACTCACGCAGCGCAAGCTGCCGAGCGGACTCCCCAATCTGGCGGCGTCGGTCGGGGTCGGCGAGCAAACGGCGAATGCCTGCGGCCAGCCCGTCCGGAGTCACCGGAACGAGTTCTGCAGTGGTGTGATCCAGCACCTGGCTGTGCGACCTGATGTCGGTCGCAAGCAGGGCGACGCCAGACTGCATATAGGCATACACCTTCATGGGGGTATTGACTCCCTCCAGCCTCGGTGACAGCAGGATATCAGCCTGAGCCATCAGGATTCCAAGCTGCTCGACCGGGCGTGGACCCGGCAGGAGCACCCTGTCCGCTATGCCGAGCTGCTCGGTGAGGAGCTCCAATCGACCCCTGGCATCCTCAGGGCCGCCGACGATGACGAATTTACACGGCATGTCTGGACCGAGCAGCGCAACAGCCTCCAGCAACAGCTCGATACCTTGATAATGTCCAAGGTTGCCCACGTAAAGGGCCAAAGCCTCATGTGATTTCGCCAACCCACGTAGGTCCATGGAGGGAATACCCTGGGGTTCGGAGGCCACGGAGAAGTCGGGCAAGACGACCACCGCCTCGGCACTGACATCAGTCATGACCAGTTCGGCGAGATCGGGGCACACGGGCAAGACCAACGAGGCGCGACGGATGGCCAATCTCTCCACCCGACGCAGGAGGCTACGAATCCGAGACAGGAAGCGCCACTTGCCCGTCACACCTTCCGACAGGCAGGAGTCCATGTCATAAACCAGTGGCGTCCCTCTCAACGCCGACCACAAGGCAGCTGGGAAGAGCGCTTCCTCGACCGCATGAACGACGTCGTATCTCTTACACAACATAAGCCAGAATAGTTTCGGCATCATCCATGCATCGCATGCCAGCTTGCCGAGGGAGATGCCGACACCTACTTCCCGCACTAACGGAGGCCGTGGACTGCGCAGGAGACGCAACCCTGGGTATGCAATGTCATCACCCATGGGATAGGCGAGCAGATCAACCTGATGGCCGAGGTCACACAAAGCCTCCACCAGGAACCTGACGGCCATGGGCGTGCCTCGCTCGACCATGAACGGCTGCGGAGCGACCACCAGGATCCTCAGGCTGGACGGCGTCACCGATTCGGCTCCCGAACCGCCCTGACCAGCACCGGCGACCCGTAGGCAGGGGCAAGGCCGATCGCATCTGCCAGCGCCTCGATCCACCTCAGTGGTGCAATCGCACCCGTCATCCTGTGCAACACCATGGGCAGCACGAGTTGACCTGACCAGGCAACGGGCCTGAACCCATGACTCAGCAGGCATTCCTCGAGCTCCGCGCGGGAGAAATTCCGGTATGTCCGGGTATTGCCCTCATAACGCTTTTTGGCAGTGAAAAGGAGTGGAGTCAGGGCGTTGATCCCCCTCGTGCTCGGAAAATCAAAGACCAGTTCCCGGCTGGATGTCCTGCACAGCTCAGCCAGTACGCCCTTCCAGTCCTCTACGTGGGTCAGCAAGCGGATAGCAACCACCATGTCGTATCCGCGGTCCGGGGCGGGAATTGCCTCCAGAGGGCCTAGCAGGAAACTGCAGTCGCGTACTCCGTGCAACTCGCGCAGGTTGCTCTCGCAAACCGGACTGGTACCGTGGACGGTGACGGTCCAGCCTCGCTCCGCCAGCAGCGGAGCGAGTTGCCCGTGTGCCCCGCCCACATCCAGAACGCGCCCCGCGGGGGTGCGGTCCAACAACTTCCAGAAGACTGCGGCCTGACGTTGCAAAAAATACCTGCCCGCTGGACCTGAGAAACGCCCAAGATAATCCGCGGAAGACGTCTCAACGTCGGGGTTGGCACCGGTGGTCTGGGAGGCATTCAGGCTCTCCATGGCTAGCTTCCCTGACCAATATCGGGCGATTCAGCCACTCGTAGATCCTCACTGTCTGCGTGGCGGCGCCGGCCTTGGACCGGGTACAAACCTAGGATCCAGCAGCCCCCAAGGTATGCGCAGGCGACGACTGTCAGTTCCACGATCAGCCCGGCGCCAGCCGAGTGCCACCAGTGAGACAGCAGGGCTAATGGCAGCGTGAGCACTACGATCCTGATCAGGACCGCAGGCTCGATCAACGCGCCAAAGCTCCGTCTGACCTCGAGTGCCACCAGAGTGGTCGCAGCAGCCAGTGCAAGCAGCGCCCCTGCAGCAGCCCCAACGGCGGACAAGCCTGGCACAAGGACAAAACCCGCCACGATGGCCAAGCCGACCCCAGCGTAAACCCGCATACCACCGGCTGCCGAACGATCCCCCGCAATCAACATGCCCTGCAGGCAGATGAGTGCAGTCAAAAATCCGCCATGAGAAAACAACAGCAGCATCATGATGCGCTGTGCCTCAACGTAGGCATCAGAGTAAAACAAGGCGAGCAAATCGCCTGCATTTGCCGAGCCGATCACACAAGAGGGAATCAGGGCAACCATGAGCATCCGGTTCCCATCAAGCACTAATCTTCTCGTCTCGTGTGGTGGATCGACGGCCCGGGACCGTGCCAGCATAGGGACCATGACGCCGACAAGCACGACTCCCAGTGCATTGGGAACGCGCGCCAGGCTCAGTGCGGCCACGTAGTAACCCCGCTGCTCCGGGGCAAGGACGGGGTCGAGGGCATTGAGGAGCCAGAGATCCATGGAGGTCAACAAAACCATCGCTACCTCGCCGAACGAGATGGGAATCGCCAGGGCAACCAAACCACTCACCATGGCCCTGGATGGACCTATCGGCACAAGACCTACCCTCAGCAGAATCACCAGCACGCCACATACGGAAGCAAGAACGTTTGCCACCAAGGCCGCCTCGATGGTCAGGCTCCCGGTACCCACGAGCAGCATGACCGCCAGCAAGCGGCTCAAGCCATAGACGATCGTGGCAATACCCACCCATTTGAAATCGAATCGACCGCTCAAAACGGCTGTAAGCGCCAGATAAGCCGCGTAGCATGGCAGGTCGAGCAAGGCGATCCTGAGTAGCCCTCCCCCGTTTGTGATGTTTAACAGTTCGGCGAGCGCCGGCGCTAGAAGCCACAGCACACCAAATGCGACCAGGTTGGTCCCTACCAACAGGAACGTGCCATTGGAGGCTATCCCTGCTGCCCTATCAGAATCCCGACTGATCGAGCGAATCATTGCCTGTGGCAACCCAAGGCGCAGGATCAATTCACAGCTGGCCAGGACAGCGTAGACCAGCCCATATACACCGTAGGTTTCGGGCCCGAACTGCCTGGCAAGTATCACGACGGTTGCATAGCTGGTAACGGAAAGCACTCCGAAGCCAAGTAACCTCCATGCAGCCCCTGAGGACATGGTCGCGCTCAAGCGGCCACCTCCCGAGGAAGATCCTGCATCAGTGGCCTGAGGATCGAATCAAGCTTTGCCGGATCCGAGTGACTCCAGGCTGTCCGCCTGCAGACGAGATCCTCGACGCTGAACACCGACTCCTCCCTCAGCAGCCTGGCAATGACCTGGGATGAGTCGGCTACGCTGAGCCTGCGTAGGGCACTGGAATCGATGAGCCAATGAGTGTCAGCGGCCAGCGGAATGGATGAGTAAGGAACTGCCCTGGACTCCGGGAACAGCCGATCAATCAACCTGGAGGCCAGCACGTTAGCCGTGGTGTATTTCACTCCACTCACTGAGAACAGGCCGCTTGCGCCACTTTCCTCGCCGTAATTCAGAATCTGCTCCCTTTCCATGGGCGCAAGACCCGTCACACTGCTCGCCGGAAGGAGTCCCGAATAGCGTTGCAGGACGCGCGCATTGCGGATGCCCAACCCTGGCAAAGCAGCATCAAGTTGCCGCTGCAGCAGTGATGCCTCATCGTCTGTCAATACGGTATCCAGGCACCCTTCGGGCCGACTGAAGTAGCCAGTACCAGCCATCATGACGCCGTGACAGGGCACAAAGAAAAAAGTCTGTGAACCCTTTAGTGGCGCATAGGCACCCACGGCGGTTCCGGCCTCCATGGGAATGTCGAGAAGCAGGTTAGCCGCCAGAAGCGGCGGATAAGCGGGGCGGCGCACCGATGACGCGAGAATGCCGGATGCAGGTCCTGTGCAGTCAACTATTTTACTGGCCCGTAAAGTGTGCGCTCCACCCTGGACACGGTCATGAATCACCACTCCCTCTACACGAGCACGTTCCAACAGGACCCGATCGACGCGACAATAGTTCAAGGCAGTCGATCCATAGCGACAGCCATCCCTGACGAGTTCCATCAGGATACGCTCCGGAGAGCGCATGAGGCAGTCGTACCAGCTGGCCGCACCCCTGTGTGCGATGGCCAGCAACTCCCTCGGGAAATCGACTTCCCTATCGGTTGGAATAATCCTTCCACGAGCCATTGGCCATGCCTTTTGCAGGTCCATGGTGACCAATCTCGTGAGCGCATCATTGGCTGCAAGCGCCGCCTTGAGCACCAACGGCCGCCTGAGTCCCTGACCATCCAGCGGCAGGACACAGCGAAGGGGTTCGACCAATTCCGGAAAAGTCAGACCCCATTGCGTGCGCGCACGGACGGATTGCAGGAATCTTGAGAAGTTACCACTCTGCAGGTAGCGCAGCCCCCCATGGAGGATACGCAGTGAGTTCCAACTGGTGCCAGATCCGAAATCTCCGGCCTCGCACAGACATGCGTGAAGGCCCCTTCTCGCCGCTTCCCAGAATAGGCAGGCACCGTGGATCCCGCCACCAACTACCAGCAAATCATGGCTGGCTGACGACGCCCCGTTTATGTCACGACCGATCAAGCATCCGTCTCCAGACTGCAGTCCATGCTACTGACGACGGACGTCAACCGCTACTACGCAGCCGAAGATAGCGCTGGTAAACGCGGATGCCGCCCTGGTTGAGTAAAAAACGCCCAAGGGCCATGGGCCTGCCATATGGCAAGGGTGAAGACGGCCGGGATCTCAGCCAATCCCGTAAGACCCTCCAGGGATCCCGCTCAGACAGCCCAATTTCCGCCCTGAACCCAAAGCTGCCGATACGCATCACATCTCCCAGGATCGGGAATGGATCCGAGCCCGGCAGAATCCTGAAGCCCCGCCTCTCCGCACCCGTAAGCAAGGGCGGAGGGTCTATCAAGCCAAGCCTGCCTCCATTGTCCCCAAGGAAAACTGCTGAAGGCTCCACCCAGTTCAGCATGCTTTGCAGTACTTCCAGTCGCCGTCCGGTCCACTTTCCCAGACCCCATGGAATTACCGTCAAGCCAATGCTGCCGTGCATGGCCTCAAGTGCCTCAGCCAGCGACATGCCATCGGGGAATTCCTGCAAGGTACCGAGGCACAGAACCTCAAAGCCCTCGATCGTACGGACCTGCCGCCCACAGATGACTGCCAAAACATGCCGGCCATCCGATGCGAGTAACGAATGCGGCTCATCGTTTGAATGACGAATTTCCCATCTGCCTATCGCCGACGAAATAGCAAGCTGTTCAAAAACCTGCTCCTCGCAGGACTGAGTCAAAAGCAAAACGCCCCTGACGCTGTTCGGATTGGCGCTTTCCAGCCGTGTGAAGTTGCGTGCCGCAGCATCCAGCGCTTTCGATACGCAATCAATGCGATGCAAGTGGACGTGAGCGTCCACCGGGATCGATGCAGTTTCTACGGACATAATGTGAAGATTCAAGTCATGACTGCCTACAAGACGCTAGCAAAAAAGCCAGGATGCCGCCAACCGCAATCCGCGTTAAGTCAAAGCAGCCGCCAACTTCAAAAACATTGTGTTGTCCGCCGGTTTTTTTGCGACAATTTTGTGGTTATATCAGATTTATTCCCGCTGCCACGCAGGACACCGCCTTGCCCCGTCCAGAACTGTCTGTAATTGTTCCCTTCTATAACGAAGAAGAGAACATCGATAGGATGCATGGTGCCATAGCCGAGGCATTGGAACCGCTGAATATTAGTTTTGAAATGATCTTCGTTGATGATGGCAGTCGCGATCGGACCCTGGAATTGGCCGCCCGGCTTGCGAAGAAGGACCGCCGGGTAAAAGTCGTCCAATTCAAGAAAAATTATGGACAGACGGCGGCCATGGCTGCCGGGATCGCAGTTGGGGAGGGACGGGTTTTGGTAACCATGGACGGTGACCTGCAAAATGATCCGCGGGATATCGTCCGATTCCTGGAAAAGATCGCGGATGGCTACGACATCGTGGTCGGTTGGCGTCGAGATCGACAAGACAAGTTCTGGTCCCGAAAATTTCCCTCGATGATCGCCAATCGGATCATTGCCTCGGTGACTGGCGTAGCAATCCGGGATAATGGTTGCTCACTGAAAGCGTTCAGGGCAGATGTTATCAAGTCGATTCCGCTCTATAACGAGATGCATCGCTTTATCCCCGCCATGGCGTCTGTCGCTGGTCCAAAAATCGCGGAAATCCCAGTGATACATCATGCCCGCAAGTTCGGGGCCTCGAAGTACGGCTTATCCCGCACCTACAAGGTGACCCTGGACCTTTTGGCCATCAAGACAGTGACCGGCTTCGTCTCGAGGCCCATGCGATGGTTTTTCATCATGGCGACGCCCATGGTCATTGGAGGAATCGTCTTGGTGGCTTACTCACTCCAACATCTGCTAATCCACGATTCGCTGCCCCTTCCACTTGCCGGAGCCGGGGCCGTATCACTCATGTGTGCAATAGTCTTACTAGGCAGCGGCATTGCGGCTGAACTGGTGATCAAAGTGGGAGACATACGGGAGCTTCGGTTTTCGAGGCTTACCTCGAGCTATTGGGGAAAGGGAATTTCAAGATGAATCAGTCCTCGACAATGAGGCCAGAGGTGCTTGCCATAGTTCCCGTCGGAGGGAGACGAGACGCGGCCGGGCAAGTCTATTGGGACTACAAGCGCGCGATGGACCGCTCCGGTTTTTCATACGAGCTGACCTTTGTACTTGACGGGGCAGCGCCGGATTTCGCAGCCGAACTCAAGGAACTGCTCGAGGCAGGAGAAAATTTTTCTGTGATCGGCCTGACTCGACGTTTCGGCGAGGCCACTGCCGTCATGGCGGCACTCGATCGGTGCGATTCTCAGGCGGTCCTCATTCTTCCGGCGTACGGGCAAATTGATAGCACTGAGATCCCTCGGGTGCTATCCAGGCTTGGCGAGAATGACGGAGTAGTTTGCCGGCGATGGCCAAGGGCCAGCGGTTTTTTGGACTCGCTCAGGCGCCGCACCTACCACTGGATTCTTCGGGTGGTGACGGGTTGCAAGTTCAGGGATCTCGGGTGTGGCGTAAGGGCATTTAATCGGGAGGCATTAACCGATCTCGATCTCTATGGAGACCAGTTAAAATTTGTAGCACTGTTCGCGGAAAATCGAGGGTATCGCATTGAGGAAGTCGATGTACGCCAGTCTCCACAGGACATTTTTCGCGGTTTCTACAAACCACGTGACTACCTGCGCGGCCTGCTGGACATTTTCACTATTTTCTTTTTATCGCGGTTCACCAAGAAGCCATTGCGGTTCTTTGGAATGGTGGGATTCATCATCGGCCTTATTGGCGGCCTGTTGGTTACGTGGCTGATTATCCAGCGAGTAATTTTAGGCATACCACTTGGTGAACGTCCGGCCTTAATCGTATCCTCGCTCATGGTTGTTGTTGGACTCCAGCTTATTGCCCTTGGACTGCTGGGCGAGTTGATTATTTTTACCCATGCCAGCCAGATGAAGGATTATCAAATCGAGAAAATCATCACCTTCGTCGATGAGTCCGAAGACACTTTAGGCAATTTATGACACGGACAGAGCGCGTTTTGGCAACACGCATACGACTATGGACGGCAACAGGACTGTTCCTCTTGGTCGCGTTGGCCATCTGGCTGCGTTTTGCCGGGCTCGACAATTTGGGCCTTGAGCGTAATGAAGACGAAGACATTATGGGAATCGCGGTCATGGGAATCGCAGAACACGGTGAACCGCGATTTCCGAGCGGAATGGTGTACCTGCGAAGCCTACCCATCACTTACTTGATGGCCGCGTCCACAGGTCTTCTTGGCTTGAACGAGATTGGATTGCGTGCACCGAGCGCGCTATTCGGCACCGTGCTGGTGCTCCTGACTTTCTTCGTATGTCGCCGTTATTTTGGTCTCAGCACGGCACTGATCGCCATCTTCCTGGTATCGGTTTCCTTCTGGCAAGTAGACGTGTCCAGGACTGCGAGGATGTACGCCCCATTCGGCGTCTTTTATCTCGCGGCAGTATTCACCGCTTGCCTTGGTTACATTGAAGGGCGACGACGCTTCCAGTGGCTCTGCCTGCTTCTGACTATTTTAGCCACACTTGTCCATACACTTGGTGTCGTGTTCGGGGGCGTTTTACTCGCGCTTGCCTTAAGGCCATCCCAAGACCGGCCGGCACGAGCAATTGCGACAATCAACGCGGCGTTATTGGCTGTTATCTACCTGGCTCTCCCACCCATGGATACTTCGGGTCTGCCACCGGATGAGTCTCTGGCAATAGCCACTGCCGAATCGACTAGCGGCATTCTTGGCACGTTATCGGGGTTGGCCAATGTCTTCGTAATTCCCCCGTTCCAATTACTTTCTGGTGGTGCTATCGGCGTCACTCTTGCCACCGCAATCCTGGTTATCGCAATTTTCAGTTTTTACTTATACAACCAAAAACAGCTGCACAGGCTTCCCACGGAAACACTCGCTGCGCTGGCTGTCGTCGCATTCGGCGCCGCCTGCCACCAATTTATCATCGCGATGCTCGGTTTAATCGCACTGGCAATGGCAGGCTGGCCTAAACATACCAAGCTGATTGGTTCCGCTTGCCTTTTTTTCCTGACCGCTGGTGTTGGCTGGACAGTTTACGGTCTGCACCTGACCGGAGGCGATGTCGAAGCCACGCTCAAGCAGATGCTTGGTTACCCAGAAGCGAGGCAATGGATAAGTTTTGTTGAGCACCGGTGGATCGCTGCGGTGTTTGGCATTCTTGGCGCTATCCTGGCACTACGCGAGGCTATCGTCGCGCGACAAATTACAGCACGTAGTTTTCTTGCCATAGTCGTGGGGTTCACACTGATCGCCCATTCCATTCTGAATAGCCAATTCCGTACGCGCTACAACTTCGCTGTCGACTCGCTTTTTCTCATTCTTGTCGCTCATGGGTGCTGGTCATTGATGGTTTGGACAGCCAGGCGCGCAAAACAGCGCGCCGTCGCCCTTCTCGCCACACCGGTCGCCCTTCTAGTTGCCCTCGATCTCGGAGCTTATTACTCACTCCGGCTACCAAACGTCACAGATGCCTCCGCGTCTGGCATTTTAGGTTCAAGCTACGAGTTGAGACCGGATTATCGGGGTGCTGCCCTGTACGTAAAGGAACACATGGCCTCCCGTGACGAGGTGATGGCGACAGACTGGTTAACGGTCTACTTTTACACAAGAAAAGTTGATTATTTGTTACGCGGAGCACCCCTCCCACAACACGAGTGGATGCAGCGTTCAACATCTGAAGGCGCTTATGAGCTTTACCTATTTGCTAGATGGATCGATACGAATGAGGCCCTGCAAAATCTACTGAGTCGTCCTTGTGGTTCTAACCTATGGATAATAACCAGCGGGCTGGCGCTTGACTCAGACGCCAAGGAATTACCGGATTGGCAACTTATGAAATCGCTACTGGCAATACATCATGTATATTCAGGCGGGCGCCAATCAACGGACGTTTACCTCGTTCCCGCACCAGTTTGCGATCTTGCTAGTTAGCGACCGAACAGCGAGCTGTATCCATGTATTTTCTTTTGATAGTTACGCTAAGCACGGCATTTTTTGCGCGCCATCTGGTTAAATCTGAAATCCTGCCTTCTGTCGCGTCTTACTTGCCAGAAATCTGTTCCCTGATCATGGCGGCAGTCATTACATTCCGGGCCTTCCAGAATCCTGAGCGCATCGCGCGCGCTGCCTATTTAGGGCTATTTGCAGCATTGGCACTTATTTCGTTAGGCGGAATCTTCGTCAATGACGTAAGCGCAGGAATCGTCTTTGCAGCGCTGAGATCATACCTTGTTGCCCTTCCGTTATTTTTGTTCCCATTTTTCTATCCGGCCGACGAGAAAACTCTGCGCCGAGCTTTTTGGTTCTTAATACTTTGTGCGATTGTGCAGATCCCAGTTGCCTACGAACAGAGAATGTTTACGAGTTTCCAAGGCGAAACTACGGGCGACTGGACCATCGGCACTATCGGCAATTCCGGGATGTTGAGTATTTTTTTGATTTTGATCGTCTGCCTTGTCACTGCGGCCTATGCCAAGCGCATTTTCGGCTTTTTTTCATTCTTCATATTAACCGTGCTGGTTATGTTTCCGACAATGCTCAATGAGACAAAGGCAACCGTATTATTGGCACCAACCGCAATGCTTGTTATCTTGGCCGTTGGCAGCGACAAAGGCGCCCGCGTCAAATCAATTGCATTGGGCACCGTGGTGCTTTTGCTATTTGGGACGATTTTTGTTCAGGTTTATGATTATTTCATGGTTCCTCGGTGGGGTTATGGCCTTGTCGACTTTTTTCTGATGGAAGGACGAGTGGAGGGATATTTGAGCAAAGGCGCTACCGTCGGCTCAAGCAAAGCTGGACACTTGGATGGCCTTCTCCAGCCGATCATTCATGTGCATCAAGAGATAGTTCGTTGGGCTTTTGGATATGGAGCGGGAAACATCTCTGACTCTGCACTTGGCAGTCAATTTAGGGGACGGTATTTCGCTCAGTTCGATGGGCTGAGCGTCGGCACAGCCGGCTTGCTCATACTCGAGCTTGGATTCCCAGCGTTTATTCTGGCTCTTCTGTTTGTTGTAATGATTGCCAATGATTCGTTTCGTGCATCAGAAAGTAATGAAGGAATGACCGGCGTCTTTGCTCTGGCGGCTACCGGGGCAGCTTCCGTGATGTTTTTAATGATAGTTTATAAAAATGTCTTGTTGTCCCCCGCAATTTGTTTTCTGTTTGCGTTCTTAGCCGGACAGGCTGTTAGTTGTAAACGGGTCGTAAGCACGGGCTTACCAGCCAAGGGCGCCTTGATGGAGGTGACGCCAAATCGTCAGCTGTCCAGCAGGGAGCTTGGGATAACGCGAGGCAACCTTGGTAATTCGAGACCGGTATAGCTTTGGCCAGTCGAAATTCATCCAGGATATTTGGTTAGGGCAACTGCGGTTGTTGAACATTTTTCAGGCTCCAATGATGGGCGTGGCGTGCTGCGTTCTGAAGCAGTGTTGATGCATGCAATAGATCGTCAAGCTTCGGAGCTGACGATTTTCTCATTCTTTTTGCCAAGGGCATTTTGGTGTGTGTGGTCGACGCGTGTTGCGGGCTGTAGCCCATTTCCAACCGGCCATAAAGCCGGGAGATTAAAACGAGACCGCAGCGGAAAAGGCCTCGACGGCAGTCGACAAGACAATTGCAGCGAGCAGTCGGCGCGGGCGCGCTACCCTGCGATATCGCACAAGGGCCGATGTGTGGTGCCTGCCTTTGCGAGCGCTCCAGCAGTCCAGTGCCAATGCCCTAACGAGCGGCCGCGCACCTGCCGGCCGTACATCTTGTAGTTTTGCTTCGCCGTGTTTTTGTTCTGGCAACACATGTAAATCACCGGCCGGTACCCAGGCGATTGCTCAGCCTCGATTACCGGCTTGGGTGGAGTTGCCCGACCCATCTAGCCCTTCAGGCCCGCCCGTACGTAGCGGTTGGACAAGATCCGGGGGTAAATCTCCACACAACAGCGCCACGAGCACACCCAACTTGGTATGCCTGCCTCTGGATCTGGTAGAGGCAATGATTCAAGTCATCTCCTCCAAGGACACCTGAGCCTTCTTGATGGGGTGAGGGGGGCGGCGATGCCTCAGCGAGGCTATCTCTCACGCTTGCTAACGCGCCGCCAGCGTAGTAGCCGCTCCCGAATGCTGGCGGGGGTTATGTTCGTGACAATCCCGCCTCTGAGACGGATGAAGCAATGGTTGAACGCCTGAGCGCTTGAACTGTTCGCCAGCGTTCCTAGGTCGGGAGCCAGACATCTGGGAGCGCTGCCGATTCTCCTCGCTGCCCAGTCGAGAACCGAGTATGCCCCCGGCGCCTAATTTACTGACAGCAGGCTGGGCGGCCTTGGCGCGACAGTTCCTCCCCCCGGAACGACCTCTGCGTAGCTTGAACTGGCGTCCCCGATACGGACTTCATCGTGCCACAACATACGCTCGAAAGGGCCTACCCAATTATCCTTGTGTTCTAACCGCCAACCCCAATTATAGAGTCCGAAATGCATGTATGGCCCCATGGTTTGTTCGCCGAAATAATTCTGGCCAACCCTGTCCAGGACCTTTTCACCGTTTACCCAAACCTTCAAAAAGCCATTCTCGTCATTTGGACTGATATTTCCCGAGAACTTCACGTTCATTACAAAATCGTTCCATGCACCGAGTCGATACGGCACGGTTTTTGAGAATCCGGTGTAATTTCCGGCATCGTTGCCCCGGAGCCACGAGTGATTGCGAATAATCCACCCTGAACTAGAATGCATCGCAGTAAGCGGCAACGTAGACCGCCACGTACTGTCAAGCCAGTGATAATCATGAAATTGCCAAACTATTCCATTAGAGTAGTTATTGCCATAGTTCATGTTCCAATCTGCCGGGATAAATACGCTTAGGCCAACCCAATATTCCTCACCCTTCTTGAATTCGAAACGCTTTGCATCGAGCAGCACCTTTGATTCTGTTCTGTAGGTAACAGCACTCGTATTCCGATTCAGATAGGTTCGCTGCATCCATTCACCACTTCTGGGTGTCACTCCGCGCTCAGCCCGGACAATGTCGGCGGAGTTCCCATGCGAGTCAACTTTGTCGCTCTGCTGTACGCTCAGTCCATCTTCAAAGTCGATTTTTTGAATTATCGCACCACGAGCTTCCGGAGCCGGCAAGCTGGCGATACATAAGATAAGAAGAATGGACGTTAAACGCTTAGCCATGGTTAATCACCTGAAACTGACCTATACGGATCTAAAATGCTTCATCCACCCGCAGTGAAGATACCGCCCAGGATTACCGCAACGCGTGACTCAGTTCACATAATTCGCAGCTAATCAAACATAACCCTACCGCTACTCCGAGGTTCTGGCGAGGCGGCGAATCAGTAATCCCACGGGCTTTGGAACCACCGCGGTGATACTTGAAAGCTCCTGGGAATTACATACGCAAAGCCACCGCATTAATAATGCACCAAGCAAACCGCCAAACGCCACGAGGCCCCCAATGGCGTATGGATCCTGTTGCACGCCAATAAAGCCCCCAAGTGCCATTCCAAACATTGTCGCTAGTAAAAAGTAGCCGATCACGAGTGTCATGAAACGAAGAGGCGCCCAGATTCCCGGAAACGCATTGCCGAGCCGCCATCTCAAAGCCGATAAAAACACAAGCGTGTAGACGGTCTCCGTAATTGCCAATAACCACACACCATGCCTTGCCAACGGAAGCCAAAGACACACAACAACACCGATGGCGCCGGCAAATGCGGCGACCACGATGGTTCCGAGGTTTCCTGATGCGTTAACGACTGCACCAACTGCTGTTCGATAGGTTGAAAGTGTCAACCCCATAAACAGGAGTCCAAATAACTCTGCTTGTTCGAGATACTTACCGCCGGTCAAATAGCCAAGTAAACTTTCACCGCCAATGGCAAAGACAAATGCTACGGGGCCGATGATTGAAAGGTTTGCTTTCGATAAAAGGGTCAGGGTAAAGGCCAATTCTGTTTTCTTTCTACCGTCGCGATAACGGCCCATCATGAATGGCTCAAGCAGTTGCCGGAAGAGCCGCCCAGGCATGAAGTTGGCTAATTGCTCAACCAGGTTCCTGATAAATGCATATCCCGCGACTACTTCATCTGGCAACAACGCAGCCGCAATAATGATCTGTACACGCGGATGTATGACGGCCGATACCTGGGTTGAGCCATAGATGCCCGCGATGAATTTCGTCGCCTCGCTCAGCGATGGCAATCTCGATTGACCCTGCGAACCAGTATTTCCGTCATTGTCTTTTTTGCTAATGGATTTGTACTTTCGACTAAGTATTGCAGTCGAAATCAGCTCTGATATCGCGAGAATAGTCACTGCAGTTTCCGCAGAGAAACCGGTACCCATGCACAACGTCAACCCGGCGGCGAGCGCAATCTTGGCTAGCGCAGCAATCGACACGGAAAAGGCGATTGTTCTCTGCATCATCAGAAGTTGTGACACTGTCAACCAATGGGCCAACAGCGTCTGGGTCAGGCCTTGAGCCAAGAGAATGTGCAGCAATCCTTGCGTGGCCCCGAGTTTTTCACTTAACCATGGCCAAACGGATATGATGACAATAGATGCGACTGAAATTGCCCCGAGGCGTACCACGAGCAAAAAACGGAACAACTTTGCCAGCGACGCAAAGTTACCCACCTCCGCAAGACCAGGGCCGTACCTGAACCCCAATCTTGCTAGTCCTGTGCTCGTTAGTTGCACAAGCAATCCAGCCAAGGCTATAGCGGTTGCATACGCAGCGTATTCGGACGTATCGAGTGTCCGCACATAGAGGATGGCGATAAATACTGATGCAAGCGCGCTCACGACCTTTGCGGACAGCTGATTTTGCAGCCCGCTTTTTAGAGCGGCAACGTCGTATCTTACGGTGTGCTTGTTGATAGACAGCTTGTCCTATCCTGCGCTAAGAATAAACGGCATAGTTTCTATAAGGTGACTTGCCCCAAGTTCCTTGCCAATCAATTGGCTTCAAGCAGGTATGCAGCGAGATCTCGGATATTCCGATCTGAAAACTTCTCTTCCGCTATCTGTCTGCAGTTCGACCGCATGGCGGCATGCGCTTTTCTATCGCCTAACAAGAAATCAATTGCGCGGACCAAGGCGTGAAAGTTTCCGTTCGCACAGACTCCCAATGGTTTTGGTCCCGAAAGCAAGAAATCTGGATTCGAATTTAGCGATACAACAGGAACACCGCGAAGCCACGCCTCGATAAATGTGTTTGATAGTCCTTCAATTCGACTGGTGTTTACCAAAAGATAAGCCTTGTCTAACCATGCTGCGGCCTCATCGTGGGACAGCTCGCCTAGATACTGGACACCTTGAGCGGCATTAACCTCTTCCTCAAATTTCTTCTGTGGCGCCCGTAAGCGATACGGCCTTCCAATCATTACAAATTTGATGCCATATCGACTCTCAAGGCTTGCCACCGCCCGAACAAATAATTCGGGCTGCTTTGTCG
>JAURMS010000204.1 GCA_030830595.1 Gammaproteobacteria bacterium
CGAGCCGACGATCGAGAGCTCCTGCTGCCAGGACTTGAACTCAGTCTCGGCGTAGTTGGTGAAGGTGGGCGCGCGGCCCAGGCTTACGATAGCGTCCACGATGGCTTGGCCGGTGGCAAACTCCACCGCGCCGGGGACGGCCGGGGAGACGCCGTCGAAGAACAGGCCGCCGATGGTCTGCAGCACCAGGTCGTGGACCACGCCCGTGCGCAGCCCGTTGGGTAGCGTGCTCATGGTGCCGTCCACGCCATCCAGATCGCCCTGGTTCAGGTTGTGCACCTGGCGGAAGCCGGTGATGGACTTGATCTCGAAGTCGCCGAATGCGCCGCCACCTTCCGGACGCCAGGTGAGCGTCAGGCCGTGGGCGTCTACGTCGTTCAGGGAGCGGAGCGGGAGGTCAGAGGACACGTTGTTGGGGCGACCCACGCCCGCGGCATACATGCCGGCTTCCCAGGCGATGTAGTCGGTGATCCACTGGTTCAGCTGCTGCACCTGCGGCGTGGCGAAGGCGGGGCCGAGGAAGGGCAGGAACTGCTGAATGCCCGCCAGGGTGGCCGAGCGGCTGGTGCTGTTGACCGCCACGTCGGTCGGATACCCGTCGGTGCCTGCTACCGCGGCAGCGGTCGGGGTCAGGCCGAAGGGCTTCAGGGCCTGCGAGAACTCATCGAGCTCGGAATGCGTGTAGCTGTAGCTGGCCGAGAACTCCTCGCCTGGGTTCAGTTCCAGGGCCACGCGCCAGCCTTGGCGGTCGAGGTTTTCGGAGCCCTTGATCGAGCTGTTGGTGTTGCCGTAGAGCGGGTCGCGTTCACGCTTGAAGTAGGTGAAGCTCGAGGACAGCGGCCCGGCGCTGGGCAGATCCAGCGAGAAGCGGTAGTCGAGCAGGCCGTAATTGCCGGTGCCGATCCGGGCATCGATGCGCAGGTCACCGCTGGGCTTGCGCGAAATAAAATTGACCGCGCCGCCGGTGGTGTTACGCCCATAGAGCGTGCCCTGCGGACCGCGCAGGACTTCGATGCGCTCGAGGTCGATCACGTCCACACCCACGCCAAAGCCCTTGGCGACGTAGATGCCGTCGACGTAGAGTGCCGACGCCGGGTCGTTGGAGACGCTGTTGGCATTGCCCGACGGCACGCCGCGGATGTTCAGCGACAAGTTGCCGCGGGAGGAAGGAGGCTCGAAGCCCTGCAGGTTCGGCACGATGCCGAACAACGTCTTGTTGTTGGTGATGCCGAGGTCGCTGATGGCATTGGCACTCAGTACCGTGATCGAGATCGGCGTGGTCTGCAGGTTTTCGGCGCGCTTCTGCGCGGTGACGACCACCTCTTCGAGCGTGATGGTCACGGTCTCCTGTGCCCCGGCAGCTGTGGCCGCGGCTGTGGCCAGCAGGCCCGTGACGACCGAGGTCAGGTAGCGGTTCGATTTCATGATTTCCCCCATCCTCCGTAAGGAACGCGTGCTGTTGTTGCGTTGTTGACCCATGCGCCCGCCAGGGGGCGCTTTTCCACCTGCTTATGCTTTCAATATGCGTAAACCATGTCAATAAAAATTACGCAAAATGACGATAAATTGACAATCAGACTGTTAAAATCGCAAGAGAGTGGCAGTTTAGCCACGAAATGGGGTCGGCTTGGGGGGGGGTAACTTGAGCCAACACGCCAAGGATCCGTCGGCGAGTCCGGGACCGTACGCCTGGTATGTCGCCGGGATGCTGTTCCTGATCTACCTGCTCAACTACGTGGACCGGTCGGTCCTGAACGTCCTGTCGCAGCTGGTCAAGGACGAGCTTGGGGCGTCGGACACCATCATGGGCTTCCTGGTGGGACCGGCCTTTGCCGTGTTCTACGCGCTGGCCGGCATCCCCATCGCCCGCTATGCCGACCGGGCCAACCGCATCCGCATCATCGTGGTGGGCTGCATCGTGTGGAGCGGGTTCACGGTTGCCACCGCCTACGCCCAGACCTGGCAGCAACTGGCCCTGTTTCGGGTCGGCGTAGGGATCGGCGAGGCGGCCTTCCTGGCGCCGGCCTACTCGATCCTCGCCGACTATTTCCCGGTGCGATACCGCGCCCGGGCCCTGTCGCTCCTCGGGCTTGCCGTCTATTTCGGCCAGGTGACGGGCATGGTGACGGGCGCGATGCTCGGGGCCTCGCTGGGCTGGCGCGACGTGTTCATTTACGCAGGCCTGCCGGGCCTAATCGTGGCCGTGTTCGCGCTCGCCACCGTGCGCGAACCCATCCGTGGGGCCATGGAGTCGGCGGCCCCCGCAGAGGGTCCGCGCCAAAGTTTCACCGCCGCGCTGGCCACGCTGTGGGCCTACCGGAGCTTCCGCAAGCTGTGCCTTGGGACGGCGCTCGGCGTGTTCGGCGGTCAGGCCTTCGCGGGCTGGTCGGCCCCCTTCCTGATGCGCTCTCACGGCGTCGACCTGGCCACCATCGGCACGGTGTTCGCGCCGCCCTACCTGCTCTCCGCCTTGACGGGCACCCTGATCGCCGGCTTCGTGGCCGACCGCCTGGTGCGCCGCGACCTGAACGCCCCCGTGCGCGCGGCCAGTTATGCGCTGGCATTTGCCACCACCTGCCTGATCCTCGCCTGCTGGGTCCCCAGTTTCCAGCTGTTGGTCTGGCTCACTATCCCGATGGGCCTCGTCGGCGGTGGCTGGGTGCTGCCCATGCAGTCCACCACCCAAAACGCCCTGCCCATCGAGCTGAGGGTAATGGGCACGGCGGTATTCTGGTTCGTGGTCAACCTTGTCGGCATTGCGGCCGGTCCCTGGTTCGCCGGGATCCTCTCCGACCTGTTGGCGGCGCGGCTGGGTGACGAGTCGCTCCGCTACGGGCTGCTGGCGGCCATCGCGGTGAGCTTCGTCGGTGCTGCCCTGATCCGCTCGGCGTCGGGCCAGCTTCAGGCCGAGGCGTCGGCCCTGGGGATTCGCAACCGGGAGGCGTGATGAAGACGGGCGACACCCCTGGTTTCAATTTTTCAGACCTGCTGGCCCTGGTGGCCATGGAAGTGCCGGACCGGCCGGCCGTCATCTGTGGCGAAGAGCGTGTCAGCTATCGCGAGCTGGCCCTCCGGATCGAGCATCTCGCCCGCTTCCTTGAGGGGCAGGGACTGCGCGCGGGTGACACGCTCGCCCTGCACCTGCCCAATCGCATCGAATACCTGGTGGGTTTCTTTGCGGCCTGTCGCCTTGGCGTGCTGCCCTTCAACGTCAATTACCGCTATGTCGAGAGCGAGCTGGACTACCTCTACGGCAACGCCCGTGCTGCGGCCACGCTGGTGGACGCCGCTTTCCTGCCGCGTCTCGCCTCGCTGCCTTCGCGCCCGGCGCTGATCGTCGTCGTCGGGGACGACCGACCCGATTTTGCGGAAGCGCTGGCCGAAGGCGCGAAGCGTCCGCCGCCTGCGCATGCGGCCAGCGGTGAGGATCGCCTGATCATCTATACGGGTGGCACGACGGGCATGCCCAAGGGCGTGGTCTGGACCCATCACGACATGCTGAGAGCGGCACTCGGCGGAGGCGGATTCTTTTCACGCAAGGGGCCGATCACCACGCCTGCCGAGATCGTCGACCGCGTTCGCGAGTCGCCCGCGCTGGTCACCTTCCCGGTGGCGCCCCTGATGCACGGTGCCGCGCTGTGGGCCGCGCTCTCCTCACTCCTCGCGGGCCACACCCTGGTGCTGCAGGCCGGAGGCGGCTTCGATCCAGTGCAGGTGCTCGACCTCTGCGAGCGCGAGCGGGTGAACATCCTGGTGATCGTCGGTGACGGCATGGGCCGACCGCTGGCCGACGCGTTGATGGCCTCACCTGGGCGCTGGCACCTCGAGGCGCTGATGCACGTGGGCTCCGGCGGCGCGGTGTTTTCGCAGGCGGTGCAGCAGTCGCTCAAGGTCTCGCTGCCTCGCCTGGTGACGGCCAGTTCGCTCGGCTCGACCGAGGCGGGCACGCTGGGTGCCGGGGCTGCCGATGGCGAGGGCCTGATGCGCTTTCCGCCGCGGCCCGACATTCATGTGGTTGCAGACGGCCAGCGCCTGGCAGCACCCGGCGAGACCGGGGTGCTGGCTCGCAGCGGCCCGATGCCGCTGGGTTATTTCGGTGATCCCGTGCGCACGGCCAGCACTTTCGTCGAGATCGAGGGCCAGCGATTGTCCCTGACCGGGGATGTGGCCCGTCTCGAGACGGACGGGTCGGTCACCGTGCTCGGTCGGGGCTCGAGCTGCATCAACACCGGCGGCGAGAAGGTCTTTCCCGAGGAGGTCGAGCAGGCACTCAAGTCGCACGCGGCCGTACTCGATGCGCTGGTGGTGGGCTTGCCTGATCCGCGCTGGGGCGAGCGGGTCGTGGCCGTCGTTGCGCTGAGGGAAGGTGTCGAGGTCACGGTGGAGGCACTGCAGGAGCACTGCCGGCATCACGTGGCGGGCTACAAGCTGCCCCGGGCGATCGTGTTCGCACCCGAGGTGGCGCGAAGCAACACGGGCAAGCCCGACTACGCGTGGGCCAAGGAGACGGCGATCGTGGCAGGCGCCTGAGCCGCCAGGCTCAGGACACCCGATCCAGCGGCCAGCCCGGCGTTCCAGGCACCACGTGCACGCCCTCCACCGGGGCGATCAGCCGCTTGGCCTCGCTGCGCGGGTGGTAGAACTGCTTGTACCAGATGCGCGCCTTGTGGAAGGGTCCGTCGGTCGGGACCTGCAGGATGTTGAGTGCCGGGCGCTTGTTGCCCCAGACCTCGAAGTCCTGCAGGAACGCCAAGCGGCTCGACTCGTTGAAACCGCGCGCGGCCTCGAGGTCGGCCTCGACCGGCACCGCGTTCGGCACCTTCACCAGCAGCCCGTGCCACACCTCGATCACGCCGTCGTCGACAGGCGTATGGGTGATCATGAGCACGGTCTCGAACAGGCCCGTCAGGTGCGAGACCAGGATCCCGGGCCCGTGGTAGACCGTGTCGGTGTAGAGCTTGTCACCAGGTCCGGCCACCAGCGTGCGGTGACCACCGGCCTGGCGCTGGATGGCCTTGTGCCCACGGAACTCGTTCTCGAAATACTCGACGGTGGAGCCGTGGATGGGCCCGAGGTGCGGGAGGTCGGCGATGTTGTCGATGATCTCCTGCGGATGGCTGGCCATCACCCCGAGCTTGTCGATGGTCCACGGCACCCAGTAGGGCTGCCCGTATTCAGCCAGTGGCGGCAGGTCGAAATCCGGCTCGCCGCCTTCCGGGTCGTGCCACACGAACACCACCCCGGCATGCTCGCGCACCGGCCAGCTCTTCACGCTGGCGGCTTTCGGGATGGCGCCGTCGTAGTAGGGAATGTGCTTGCAGCGGCCATCAGGCCCGAAACGCCAGGCGTGGTAGGGGCACTGGATATCATCGTCGATCACGTGCCCATCGCGGGCCGTGTACGAGGTCTTGTTCTTCGCCAGGTGGGTGCCCATGTGCGGGCAGTAGGCATCCAGTAGCACTACCTTGCCGGTCTTCTTGCCGCGATACAGCGCGAAGTCCTGGCCAAAGTAGCGCACGCCCTGCGGCTGGTCGGTCACCTCGCTGGAGAGGGCGACCATGAACCAGCCGCGCGGAAAGGTGTGCGGCCCGATCTTGTAGTCAGCCGTGGTCGCCATGGCTCAGACGAAGGTGTCCTGCGGTTGCTCGCCCATGTACATGCCACCCAATGAGGCGCCGATCAGGTTCGGGTCGTTGGCCACGTGGGCGCGCGCTGCGTTGGTATCCAGCCAGTAGCGGATGATCGGGCTGTCGGTGTAGATGGCGCGTCCACCGAGCAGCGGCATCAGGTCGTCGATGAGGTCGGCACAGCGCCGTCCCACCTGCGAGGACTGGTAGCGATAGCGAATGCGCTGCTCGAGCGTGAGTTCGCCGCCGCTGCGCATGGTGTCCATCATCTCGTCGAAATTGCGGTACAGCACCGCCTTCATTTCGTCGATCGCCGATTGCGTGCGGGCCGCAGCCTGGATCGCGTTGCCGTCCTGCCGGGTCGCCTTGCCGGTGTTGGTGGACACCCGCTTCTTGCCGATGTCCACGAAGGCATTGAGCGCGCCCTGCACCCCGCCGATGCAACCCGTCGACACCGAGCGCACGAACACCTGCGCCCAGGGCAGCTTGTACAGCGGCCCCGTGTTGACCGCCTGGCCCGGGTTGGTGCAATTGAAGCCGTCGGTCGCCTTGTGGGTGCGGTACTCAGGGATAAAGGCGTTCTCGACCACGATGTCCTGGCTGCCCGTGGCCTGCAGGCCGAAGGTGTGCCAGTTGTCGACGATCTTGTAGTCCTTGCGCGGCAGCAGGAAGGTCCGCATTTCGGGCGGGCCGCTCTCGGGGAAGATCAACGAGCCCAGGAGCACCCAGTCGCAATATTCGGAGCCGCTGGAGAAGCCCCAGCGCCCGGACAGGCGGAAGCCGCCCTCGACCACCTCGACCTTGCCCACCGGCTGGTAGGACGAACTGACCAGGGTGTCCGGATTGTCGCCCCACACCTCGGCCTGGGCGCGATCATCGAACAGGGCCAGCTGGTAGGGGTGGCAGCCCACCACGCCCAGCACCCAGGCGGTGGACATGCAGGCCTCGGCCACTGTCATCTGGACGTCGAAAAACACCTGTGGGTCCATCTCGTAGCCGCCGTAGCGCTTCGGCTGCAGGATGCGGAAAAAACCCGCATCGATCATTTCCCGCATGGTCTCGGCGGGCAGCCGGCGAGCGGCATACGCCTCGCTCTGGCGGGCCTTCAGGGCAGGCAGCATGGCCCGCGCGCGCCGAACCAGTTCTTCGCGGCTGGGGATCTGATCATCAAGGACGTGGGCTGCGGCGGTGGCCATGGCGCGTCTCCCGGGTGTCTGAAAGGATGTTTCTTCATTGCATGCTAGCCCTGCAGCAAGGTCCGCGCAAGCCAAATGCGTAAAATAAGGGCGAAATTTTACGCATTTCGACGATTTGAGTGCTCACGAGGCCGCAAGGGGCGCCTTTTAGGGGGGTGCGCTCTACGAAACGGGTTTGCCGAGGCCCGAAAAAGGCTCTATCTTTCGGACCGGGGTGACCACGAGGGGGGTAGTTCGTGACAGACATTAATATGGGGGGCCGTACCGAGGGGCCACCCAGGGCCCTCCTGCAGACCCTGCCGAGCGGATATGAGCTCCATTATCACGATACGGGGCCCGCCGCCGGGGGCACCACGGTGGTACTGATCCAGGGCAGCGGGCCGGGCGCCAACGGCTGGAGCAACTTCCGCCACAACGTGGAGCCGCTGCGTGCTGCGGGTCACCGAGTCATCGTTCCGGACCTGATCGGTTTTGGTTATTCGTCCAAGCCCACCGGGATCGATTACACGCTGGACCTCTTCGTGTCCACCACCCTGGAGCTGCTCGGCGCGCTCGGTATCGAGCGATGTGTGCTGGTGGGCAACTCTCTCGGTGGCGCGGTCTCCATCGGGATCTGCCTGAAGCGCCCTGCGCTGGTAAGCAAGCTGGTGGTGATGGGCTGCGGCGGCATCGAGAGCCGCGAGACCTACTTCAGCATGCCCGGCATCCAGCGGATGGTGTCCGGCTTCGTCGGGCGGGAGATCAACACCACGTGGTTGCGCGGCATCCTCGAGATGCTCGCCTACGACCCGGTGCACGTCACCGAGGAACTGGTCGCCGAGCGCTTCGCCATCCTCAAGCTGATGCCTCCAGAGGTGCTGGGCCGCATGGTCATCCCGGATCTCTCCCCGCGCCTGCCCGAGCTCACCCTTCCGGTGCTGGGATTCTGGGGACACGAGGACCTGTTCTGCCCGGTCTCGGGTGCGCTCAAGATCGTGGCCGCCTGCCCGCAGAGCCGCGTGATCCTGTACTCGCGGGTCGGTCACTGGGTGATGATCGAGCGCACCGAGGAGTTCAACCGTCATGTCATCGACTTCCTTGCCGCCTGACGCGGACCGGGCCGTAGCGCTCGAATCCATAGCAGGCGAGCTCCACGCCGCCTGGCGCGAGCGACGCACCCTGCCACCCCTGCGCGAGACACATCCCTGGCTCACGCTCGACGATGCCTATGCCATCTCGCTGGGCTTCATGGCGCGCCGTACGGCGGCGGGCGAGCGCATCATCGGCAAGAAGATCGGCGTGACCAGCAAGGCGGTGCAGGACATGCTCGGGGTGCACCAGCCCGACTTCGGTTTCCTGACCGACGCCATGC
>JAURMS010000205.1 GCA_030830595.1 Gammaproteobacteria bacterium
CCACGAGTACCGGCAGGAGCAGCCGGATCACGCCCTGAAACGCCGGACCAGTGCCGAGAGCCTGGCCAACGGCAGTCCGTCGGTGACGGGTTCATAGCGCGCTGTCAGGTAGGCGCGGGTGATCGCTCTGGCCTCGCTGGCGAGTTCCGGACGCGCCTCGACGACTCTTGCCAGGTAAGCCGTGGCCGACTCCTCAGGACGACGAGGAAGTCCCGCGGCGGCGAGGCGCCGGTTGAACTTGAGGTACCACCGTTGTGGAGCATCCACCGACTTTGGGCGGTAGCTCCACGCCAGGCTGGCCACCACCCACAGCAGTCCACAGCCCAGCGCAATGACCAGGGCCACGCCGAGCTGCCGCCAGTCCGGGTCCTCGATGCCCAGTTCCTCAAGCAGCGTCGTCTGGGTATCCGCGGAATAGCGAACGATCCAGTCGTTCCACGCGGCGCGCAGCCCATCCAGGGTGAGGCTCAGCTCCCAGAGCACGCCTATCGAGCGCACCAACCGGCCCGGCGCCGGGTCTTCTGCAGGGAGCGCCGATTGCAGGTCCTGAAGGATCCGCTCCGGCGCCACCGCTGCCGTCGGGTCCACGCGGGTCCAGCCGCTGCCCTCCAGCCAGACTTCCGACCAGGCATGGGCATGCGACTGCCGCACGACGAGGTAGCCGCCACGGGGGTTCCAGTCACCCCCCTGGTAACCGGTGACCACTCGCGCGGGCAGGCCGGCTGCGCGCATCAGGGTGCTGAATGACATGGCGAAATGGCCGCAGAAACCCTTGCGGGTATTGAACATGAAATCGTCGACCGCGTTACGCTGCAACAGCGGTGGACGTAGCGTGTAGAAGAATTCCTGGTCGCGGAAGCGCCGCAGGACGGCAGCAACGAAGGCCCGGTCACTGCCGGCCGCCTCGCGCAATGAGAGGGCCAGCTCCCTCGAGCGCGGGTTGGCGTCTGCGGGTAGCGACAGGTTGTGCCGGCGCGAGGAGGTCGCCAGCGGCTCGCCGTTCCGGTAGCGCGTATGGGAGGTTATGCGGTACTGGATGACTGCATCGATCGGGTGCGCTGCGATGAGTCCGTAGTCCCAAGACTGCCTCCCGAGTGCGGCAGGGATGTTGTCCACCATTTCCAGGGCGAACAGCGTCCTGCGACCGCTGGGCTCCATGGTGACCTGGTAGCCTAGGGGGCTTCCGGAGGGCTCGAGGGCCTGGAAGGGATAGATCTGTGCGCGAGGCTGCCGCCAGCTGTAGCCGTCCGTATCACTGAGTACGGGACCACGCCAGTAGCGCTCCTCCGGTGGGGGGAGTGGGCCGTCGAAGCGCACCCTGAAGGCAACGGTATCCGCCAGAGTCAATTCCGAGATGTCGCCCGGGGCGAGTTCGTCGCCGAGCCCGCTGATGGCACGGTCGGAACCCGGGATTCCCCAGAAGTGGCCTGCGACCCTCGGGAAAAACAGGAACAGCGCAACCATCAGCGGGAGCGCCAGCACCAGCATCCGGCTCGTGATCCCGAAGGGCGAGCGGGTGAGTCCGCCTTCACCGGTTCTGGCCACGGTCAGCAGGGTTGCAGCAAGCAGCCAGAAGGCGATCAGGACCCACGCCGCGGTCAGCGGCGACTGGTCGTGCAGCAGGGCCGCGAGGCACAGGAACCAGCCGATGAATACGACGATCACGTGGTCTCGCCGGGTTTGCGTTTCGACCACCTTCAGGCCGGCCATCAGGACCAGCAGCGCGCTGCCGGCATCGAGGCCGGTCACCGCCCCGCGGGTTGCGAACACGGCCACTCCGGCGCCGAGGGTCATCAGGGTGCGAGCCACTCGTCCGGGCAGTGGCCAGCCCTGGCGGCTGACAAGCAGGCGCCAGCCGATGAGCATCAGCGCGAGGCCACCGATCCATTCATCAATCAATTGCAGGTGGGGCAGGATGGCGAAGGCCAGCGCCCCGGCGGCCCAGGGCAGGGACTCGGTCGCCGCCGGGCGACGTTCAGCTGGCAAGATCGACCTCCGGGGCCTGGAAATCGGCCAGCCGGGTGAGGCAGGCCTCCCGATGCCGCTCGCCGCTCCCGCTCTGGAGGCTGTCGCCGAGTTTCAGGGTGTAAGGCCCGCCAGCCGCCTGTGCCTCAATGATCCAGCGAGCCAGCACCTCGAGCCGTTGCTCCAGGGTGGCACCGGGTGCCGAGTCGAGGTCCAGTACTCTCTCGGCGGCCTCGCCGGACTCGAACTGCCTGACCAGGAGCTTGTCGCTGCGAGCCAGCGCTTTCCAGGCAACCCGGCCAAGGGTGTCCCCGGGCCGATAGTCGCGCAGGGCGGCGAAGTCATCGTCGCCGCTGCGGACCTGGCGAGTGCCGCGCCCCTCGCCGCCCTCCGGCAGGGGCGGCGCGTTCGCGGCAGGCTGAGGATAGATGATGCAATCTACCTCCGGGTGCAGGACCGCCCAGGCGCGAAACAGGCCGAAGGGGTAGCGGGTGGCAACCTCACATCGGGTGAGCCTGAGCCGCCCACGCCGCGTGCTGGGCACCTTCAGTTGCAGCATGCCCGCATCCATTGCGTCGAGGGAGGTCCCGCGGGCCTCGCTGCCGTCCAGCCCCACTTCCAGGTCGATACGCGGCTGGCGCTGATCATTCTCGACCCTGAACCGGAAGATGGC
>JAURMS010000206.1 GCA_030830595.1 Gammaproteobacteria bacterium
CGACGGCCGGAATCACAATCCGGGGCTCTACCAACTGAGCTACGCCCGCCAACGAAACCGTTCCCACCTCAAGCGCCCGCAAGGCTGGCGCGCCCGGCAGGACTCGAACCTGCAACCGCCGGCTTAGAAGGCCGGTGCTCTATCCGGTGGAGCTACGGGCGCTCTCTTCCTCGCCCGCTGCCCCGCCAGTGCGGTGGTCGGGGCAGAGGGATTCGAACCCCCGACCCTCTGCTCCCAAAGCAGATGCGCTACCAGACTGCGCCATGCCCCGCCAGAACACTGTCGGATGCAGCCGCGTGAAGCGTCCAGCTCCACGCGGGGCGCCAAAGTGTACGGGCGCAGGCTGAAGGCGTCAATTTTGCTGCAGGGTGGGTTAGCATCCGCGCCATGGTGCAGGTACTCGATGGCAAGGCGCTCGCCGCGCAGCTGCGGGCCGACATTGGCACCCGCGTGGCGGGGCTGGTCGCAGCAGGGCACCCCGCTCCGGGACTCGCCGTGGTGCTGGTGGGCGAAGATCCGGCCAGCCAGGTCTATGTCGGCTCCAAGGTGCGCCAGACCGCCGAGGTGGGCATGCGCTCCATCGAGCATCGGCTGGCCGCCGACGTAGCGGAGCGCCACCTGCTGGACCTGGTCGAGCGGCTGAACGCCGACCAAACCGTCGACGGCATCCTGGTGCAGTTGCCCCTGCCAGCGGGAATCGACAGCACCCGGGTCATCGAGGCCATCGATCCTGCCAAGGATGTCGACGGCTTCCACCCGGTCAACGTCGGCAGGCTGTCCTCGGGCCTGCCAGCCCTGGTGCCCTGCACGCCCCGC
This sequence comes from Gammaproteobacteria bacterium, assembly GCA_030830595.1. GTDB lineage: Bacteria > Pseudomonadota > Gammaproteobacteria > Steroidobacterales > Steroidobacteraceae > SG8-30. The sequence continues at coordinate 817 of JAURMS010000206.1, forward strand.
GGCTGCGTGATGCTCGCGAAGCGGGCGCGGACAGACCTGGCCGGGCTGCATGCGGTCATCGTGGGACGCAGCAACATCGTCGGCAAGCCGATGGCTCAACTGCTGCTGCAGGAGCACTGCACCGTCACCATCGCCCACTCGCGCAGCCGCGACCTGCCCGGTCTCTGCCGCCAGGCCGACCTGCTGGTGGCCGCCATCGGGCGGCCCGAAATGCTCGGTGACGCCCACGTTCGCGAGGGTGCGATCGTGATCGATGTGGGCATCAACCGCCTTCCGACCGCCGACGGCCGCTCCCGGCTGGTCGGTGACGTCGATTACGCGCGCGTGGCGGAGCGCTGCGAGGCCATCACCCCGGTTCCAGGCGGCGTGGGGCCCATGACCATCGCCTGCCTGCTGGATAACACCCTCACCGCCTACTCCAGGCGCCGCGGCATTCCAGCCTGAAGGCCGGGTGCCGTCTACTTGCGCCGCCAGCTGCTGCCGGTCGGTCCGTCCTCCACGATCACCCCCGCCGCATCCAGCTCCGCCCGCAGCCGATCGGACTCGGCCCAGTCGCGACGCTGGCGTGCCTCGCTGCGCGCCGCCACCAGGCCGTCGATTACGTCGTCGGCCAGGTCATCGGCAGCCTCCGCCAGGGAGGACGCCATGGACAACCACGCGCCCGGATCGTGGCCCAGCAGTCCCAACAGGCTCCCCAGGCGGCAGAGTTCCGCGGCCAGCAGGCCCGCCTCCTCCCGCTCACCGGCCGCCTTGGCGGTATTCAGCGCCCGGGCCAGCCCCTGCAGGGCAGCGAGCGCCTCCGGGGTGTTGAAGTCGTCGTCCATGGCCGCTGCAAAGCGCGCCGACCATTCTCCGGCCATCGGGCCGTCCGCCACGGGCGCCACGTCGCGCAGGGCGAGATAAAGCCGCTTGAGCGCGGCGTCTGCCTGGCGCAAGGCCTCCTCGCTGTAGTTGATCGGACCCCGGTAGTGGCTGGAAAGCACGAAGGCGCGCATGACTTCGGGGCGCAGCCTGGGCAGCACCTCGCGAATGGTGAAGAAGTTGCCAAGCGATTTCGACATCTTCTCGTCATCGATGTTGAGGAAGCCGTTGTGCATCCACACGTGCGCGAAAGGCGCCTCGCAGGCCGCGCAGGACTGGGCGATCTCGTTCTCGTGATGGGGAAACTTGAGGTCGAGGCCACCCCCGTGGATGTCGAAGTGGTCACCCAGCAGGGCCACCGACATCGCCGAGCATTCAATGTGCCAGCCCGGACGTCCGGCGCCCCAGGGGGACTCCCAGCTCGGCTCACCCGGACGGGCCATCTTCCAGAGCACAAAATCCAGCGGGTCTTGCTTGTGTTCACCGATCTCGACTCGGGCCCCTGCGCGCAGGTCACCCAGCCGCTTCCCGGATAGGCGCCCGTAGGACGGAAAGGCCCCGACCGAATACAGGACGTCGCCGTTGCCGGCTACGTAGGCGTAACCCTTCTCGACCAGGGTGCCAATCATTTCCACGATCTGCGGGATGTACTCGGTAGCCCGCGGTTCGACGTCCGGCGTGAGCACGCCCAGCGCCGCAAAGTCCTCGTGCATGGCCTCGATGTAGCGGGCCGTGATCTCCCGCCAGGAGACGCCCTCGCGGGCGGCACGCTCGATAATCTTGTCGTCGATGTCGGTGATGTTGCGCACGTAGGTGACCTGGTATCCCGAGGCCTGCAGCCAGCGACGCACCACGTCGAAGACGACCTGCGAGCGTGCATGACCCACGTGGCACAGGTCGTAGACCGTGATGCCGCAGACGTACATCCGCACATGGCCGGGTTCGAGCGGCTGGAACGGTTCCTTGAGCCCGCCCATGGAGTTGTGGATGTTCAGCATCAGGTCGTTTCTCCTGCATGACCTGCCTGCGCGGCCAGGCGGCGGCGCAGCAGCATAGGGTCCATCGCCTTGAGCAGGGGCGCAAGTTCGGGGCCGTGGGTCAGGCCGGTGAGTGCTGCACGCAGGGGCATGTACAGGCGCGCGCCCTTGCTGCCCGTGCGAGCGCGAACCAGCGCCGTGATCTTCGCAAGATCCGGCCCCTCACTGTCGAGGGCTTCCAGGGCGGCTGCAAAAAACGCCGGTCCCGCCTCCTGGATGGCCAGTGTTGCGGCCGGCTCCATGGGTGGCAGTTCGCCATACAACACCCCCGCCCAGTCCCGGGCCTCGGCCGGGAAGTTCAGGTTGCGGCCTGCCACGGCAGCCAGGGTGGTCAGTCGGTCTGCGTCGAGTTCCCCAACCGCTGACGCCATCCAGGCCGCCAAGGCGGCGGGATCAAGGCGATTCACGGCCTCGCGCTGCCAGTGCAACAGCTGTGACTCGTCGAAATGCGCGGGAGCACGGCCCACCTTGTCCAGGTTAAAAGCCGAGGGCAGGTCGGCCGGCTCCACCCAGCCATCCGGCGCTCCGGCATGCCCCAGGCGCAGCAGGTAGTTGAGGATGGCCGCAGGCAGGAAGCCGGCCTGCCGCAGCGAGTGCAGGCCCGCACTGTCCTCGCGCTTGGAGAGTGGGCGACCCTCGCGGCCCAACAGCAGGGGCAGGTGCCCGTAGACGGGTGCGCTCATGCCGAGCGCCTCGAGCAGCAGCAGTTGCCTGGGCGTGTTGGAGAGGTGATCCTCGCCACGCAGGACGTGGGTCACCCGCATGAGCGCATCGTCCAGTGCGTTACAGAAGAAGAACATCGGCGCACCCTCGGCCCGGCGGATGACGAAGTCGCCCAGGTCGTCCGTCACGAAGGCCTGCGGCCCCCTGACCAGGTCGTCAAAGGAGACCGTCTTGCCCGGATCGACCCGGAACCTCAGGCTGGGCTGACGCCCGTCGCGGATACGGGCCGTGCGGGCCTCATCATCGAGGTCACGACAGGTCCCCGCATAGCGCGGGGGTTGGCCCGCTGCGAGCTGGGTCTTGCGGGACACCTCGAGTTCGAGGGCGCTGCAAAAGCACGGATAGGCACGACCACCCTGCTCCAGCGTCGCGTAGGCCTCGGCGTAGAGTGGGTCGCGCTCCGACTGCAGATAGGGGCCCCACTCGTCCTCGGCGCCAGGGCCTGCGTCCCACTCGAGCCCCAGCCAGCGCAGGTCGACCAGCAGCGCTTCGAGCAGGTCCTCCCCGCCCCGCGCCCGGTCAGAATCCTCGATACGCAGCAGGAATCGCCCCCCCTCCCGGCGCGCGAGCAGGTAATTGAACAGGGCCGTCCTGACGTTGCCGAGGTGCAAACGGCCGGTCGGGCTGGGCGCGAAGCGGGTGACGGGGCTGGACATGCGCAAAGTGTAAGGGACGATGGGCTAAGATAAACCCATGAACGCGCACAAAATCCCAAGCCTGCTGGCCTGCCTGGTCCTCTCGTTCCCCTCCATCCTGGCCGCGCAGGAAGTGGCCTCCTCCCTCGCACCACGCGTCGTCCTGGAGACCAGTGAAGGCACCATCGTGCTGGAACTCGACGCCGTTCGCGCACCCCTCACCACGGAAAACTTCCTGCGCTATGTACGCAGTGGCGCCTACGACGGCGTGCAGTTCCATCGCATCGTGCCCAACTTCGTCATCCAGGCCGGGGGCTTCGATGCCACCTTCAAGCCGATCGAGGTGGGTCCACCGCTGGTGAATGAATCGGGCAACGGCCTCGGTAACGTCCGCGGCAGCCTGGGCATGGCGCGCGGCGACTCGCCGCATTCGGCCACCTCGCAGTTCTACGTCAACATCAAGGACAACCTGGGACTGAACCCGCTGCCCAGCCGCTGGGGCTACGCGGTGTTCGGGAAGGTCGCAGAGGGCATGGAGATCGTCGACCGGATCGCCTACGTCGCGACGGGGGAACGGTACGGCTTCACCGACGTACCGCTCAAGCCGATCCTGATCCAGCGCGCCTCGGTGGCTGGCGAAGAAGTCACCGAACCCGGCAGCCAGTGACGCGACTGTTCGCCTCGGACCTGCATCTGGACCCGGCCAGGCCGGAAGTCACGGAGCAGTTTCTAGGCTTGCTGCGAAACCTTGAGGGCGAGTCGGGTTCGCTGTTTTTGCTGGGCGACCTGTTCGAGGCCTGGCTGGGCGACGACCTGCCCGGAGCGCTGGGCGAGACCGTCGCCCTGGCCCTGCGTCAGCTGGCCGACACCGGTATCGCCATCTACCTGATGCAGGGCAACCGGGACGTCATGCTGGGCCAGTCTTTTTGTCAGGCCGCCGGGGCCCTGCTGCTGGAGGATCCCTGCCTGCTGGAGATCCACGGGTCCCGCGTACTCCTGACCCATGGGGACGCGCTCTGCACCGATGACCGCGCCTACCAGCGGCTGCGCGCCCTGCTGCGCGACCCAGACGTGCGCAGGAACCTGCTGTCCCTGCCCGAGGGGCAGCGCCGGGCCCTCGCCGGCGAGGCGCGTGCCGGCAGCCGGGCTCATCAGTCTCGCCTGTCCTACGAGGTGATGGACGTCAATCCAGCGGCCGTGGAGCAGGTGCTGCGCGACGCCGATGCCGACGTGCTGCTGCATGGCCACACGCACCGACCGGGCGTCCATCGACTGACCGTCGATGGCCGGGAACGCACCCGCATTGTGCTGGGTGATTGGCACTCGGGCAGCAGTGTCCTCCGCTGGGACGAACAGGGCTATCGCCTGCTGGAGCAGCCTCGCTGATCAGCCGGGTCGCCCGGAATGGAAGCGAAAGACCGGGTCCGGGGCAGTGGCGAGTTCCGCCTCGAGGCAGGCCAGCTGATCAAGGCTCGCCGGCAGGTCCAGGCCCTGCGCCTCGGCGTGCCGCCGGGCGAGTTCCAGGTAGAGGCTGCGATGGCGTGACTCAGCAGCATGCAGCGAGCCATAGAACGCGCCGAGGGTGGGCTCCAGCCGGGGCACCAGTCCGGCAAAGCGCTCGCAGGAGCGGGCCTCGATCAACGCCGACACCAAAAGAAGTCCCAGTCGCCGCGCCGGTTCCTGGGCCGGCAAAGCCTTGCGCAGCCCCTCCGCATAGCGGCAAGGGGCCAGACGGCGAAAGGAGATGCCGAGCCGCGCCAGCTGGTGCTGCACCTGCTCGTAATGGCGCAGCTCCTCGCGAGCGACCCTGGACAAGGCCAGGTTGTCGCGCCCCCCGTCCGGATAGGCAAACAGCAAGGCGAGCGCGGTGGAAGCCGCTTTCTTCTCACAGTTCGCGTGGTCGAGCAGCAGGACGTCCAACTCCCTGGGCGCCTGCTCGAACCACGCCTCGGGCGTGGGCGAGCGCAGCAGGCCAGTCAATTCAGCCTCCACCAGGTGCCGCCAGGCTGAGTTCCTCTTCCGCCCTTCGCAACGCCTCAGCCAGCCGGCTCGCCGTGGGAAACCGCTGGTCCGGCTCCTTGGCCAGGCAACGGGACAGCAGCGGATCCAGCGCCTGCAGGCCGTCGCCAAGGCTCGGGATGGGATCATTGCCATGCCGATACACCACCTGCATCGGGGTGTCGGCCTCGTAAGGCTTCCGACCGGAGAGCATCTCGAACAGGATCACGCCCAGGCTGTAGAGATCGCTGCGCTCGTCGAGCTCGCGGCCGTGCCCCTGCTCGGGGCTCATGTAGGCGGGTGTCCCGGCGATTTCACAGGCAAGGGTCACGTCGAGGCCTGGCGCGGAACGCCGGGCCATGCCGAAGTCGATCAGCGAGATCGTGCCCTCCTCGCGGAACATGACGTTGCCGGGCTTGAGGTCGCGATGCAGCACCCCGGCGCCGTGCAGGATGGCGAGCGCCTGGGCAATGCCACGAGCAAGGCCGAGCGCTTGCAGGGGTTTGAGACCCGCACGAATGCGGGCACGCAGGTCGCCGTCGGGGAAATATTCCATGACAATGTAGGCGTAATCGTCGGCCACCCCGAAATCGTGGATCTTCACCACCTCGGGGTGATCGAGGCCGTGGGCAATTTCGTACTCGCGCAGGAAGCGATCGAAGGTAGGTCCCCCGGCCTCCGCTTCGTGGCGCATTTCGCGCAGCACTTTGAGGACCACCTTGCGCGAAGTGGTGCGATCCTCGGCCAGATAGACCGCGGAATCAGCCCGCTCGGCCAACGTGGTAATGGCCCGATATCCGCGGATGACCAGCCCACCGAAACGGCAATCCTCGTCCAGCGCCTCGGTGCCGATGGTGGGGTCGGGTTCAGCGGCCTGCCGCTCACGCCAGGCCCTGCACGCCGCATCCACGGCAGTGACCAGCGCACGGTGCCCGAAGCGCTCGCGCCTGAGTCGCCACAGCACCAGTCCTGGTTCGCGCGCCCCGGGCTTGCCCTCGGCGCCAAAAAAGACCAGCGGGGGGGAGGTCTCCAGCGCATCGATGCCGGTGATCCATGCCTCGGGCTCCACCGCCCCGGTGCGATCACCCAGCAGGATCACGTCGAAGTCGGTGGCGGCGCGCTCCAGCAGGCTCCGGGCACGATCGTCGGGCATGACCGCCCTGATGGAGGGAGACTCGAATCCCACCTCCAGGTGCATGGCCAGCAGGCGCCTGAACTCCGGTTCTTCGTCGATGATCAGCGCACGCAGGGTCATGGGGTGATTTTACATATCACGAGGTCGCCGACGTTGGTTCCAGTCGGCCCCGTGACGAGGAGATCCCCGCTGGAGGCCAGGAAGGTCCCGCTGGAAGCGGAGGCCAGGCTGTCAGCAGGATCGCAGCCAGCAGCCCTGCCACGCTCGAGTGTCGCCGAATCCACCAGCGCCCCGGCGGCCGCACCCGGCCCGTCGCGACCGTCTGTGGCCAGCGCCAGGAAGACGCCTTCACCCCTCTCCTCAAGCCACCCCGAAGCCAGCAGGGCGAGATGCTGATTGCGACCGCCACGGCCTGGATGGGGGGGCAGACGGATCGTGGTCTCACCCCCCGCGACGATCCAGTGTGCCGCCGACCCCTCAAGGCAGCCTCGCAGCGCGGCCAGCGCGCCCTCGACGGGACCCTCCAGACAGGCCCGCTCGGGTGGCGGCAGGCCCAGGGCCGCGCCCGCCTCGGCGACCGCCGCCATGGCCGTGGCGATGCTGCCAATGCGGGCCAGTCTCGTCGGCGGTGGGGACCCCTGGGGCAGGTCGACAGCC
>JAURMS010000207.1 GCA_030830595.1 Gammaproteobacteria bacterium
CTTGCCTTCGGCTTGACATTGTGGTCTATGATTTCCCATCTCATCGTCGGTCGGTCGCCCGCCCTTCCTCCTCGGCTCCCCGATCGCATCCATCAGCCCCGCCCGCCTTGCCCTCTGAGCGCATGGCCTGCACAGCCCCCTGCACCCTGCCGCGGGCAAGCGGTCGCAGTAGCCCATGCGGCATAGGCCCGGGTCCGCCGGGCTTCGGACCGATTCGACCCCCATGGCTCGAAGGTCGCGACGCCGCCAGGGCAGCCCGATCGGCTCCAGGTGCTGGTAGGTGTCCTCCAGCGCGCGCTTGCTCACCCCGAGCACCCCCGCGATCTCGCGGTCGCGGAGCCCGGCGCGGCGCATCTCCCAGGCCCTTCGCGCCCGCGCTTCGATCGCCCGGGACTTCAGGGCCTTTTCGCCGGTTTGGGCCGCTTGCCCCTTCCTTTCGAGGCGAGCGCGCTTGAACAGTTTTGACACCGCCGCCCGCGTGATGCCCAGTTCATCCGCCAGCATTTGCAGCGTGACCAGCGCGGAGCCCATGTAGCGCGCGTGCAGGGCCTTGACTTCGCGGATCGTCCAGCGCCGCCGGGTCATCGCCGCCGCTCCTCGCCCTCTGCTTGTGCCTCTGCCTCGATTCGCCGAGTCGCCTCCACCGATGCCGAGCACCCTGCCGGACAGGGCCTCCTCTGCCACGTCGGGAGCCGCTGGCGTCGGTCGGGCTCGTAGCCGGTGCCGCCGCAGACCTCGCACTCCTCGAGGATGGCGCTCAGTGGATAGTGGACTGTGTTCGAGTCTTTCATGCGGTCGCCTCCTGCATGGTGTCCGTCAGCGCGGCCCTGCCTCTCTCGGTGATTCGGACGTGCGGGCAGGTCCCGCCCCTGTGCGCCCGGTATGGACTCGGCAGCTCCGCCACCTCAGCGAGCCCTGCCCGAATCAGCCGCGAGATTGTGCTTTGTTTGGTGCCTTTCGGCCATGGTGCGAAGTCGAGGAGCCATTCGCAGCGGGGCTTTGGGGCCGATCTCAAGTTGAGCAGCTCGGCCCGCGCCACCTTGGTTAGTCGCATCATGTCTTTCTCTGGTCGTCTGTCAGCTTCGGGCTCATGCCAGACTCCTGATGAGCCATGCCGCAAGGCAGGCCGCGCTAACGAAAATCAGAATCATGACGGCGTAAAGGAGCTTCTCCAGCGAGGTCATTTGGCTTCTCCCTTGGTCATCATTTCGGCAACTCGAAGTCCCAATCCGTGCCCGGCGGAATCTCCCCATTGATGAGCGGGCCCGTCAAATCCCGTCCAATCTCCTCGCCGTCCGCTCTCATGGCCACCGCCGCAACAAAATGCGGCCCTTCGTCGCCGCATCCAAGGTACACCGTGGCCAGATAGCTGCCGGGCTCAACTCCCGTTCGCCTTGCTCCGCCCTTCAGCAGGCGGATTCTGTGGGCAGGGACGCGGGTGACGTTGATGGTGTATTTGTGCCTTTCGGCCCACTCTTTATTATTCATGGCTTCCCCTCTGTGATCTGCCGCACCAGCCGCGTCCCCTCATCGGTAGGCCAGCGGTGGGACGGTGGATGGATGACGCCGAGTTCAGCGAGGCGGGCATAGGCCCGCTGAGCCGCCCCCGTGGACAGATCGAGGTCAGCCGGCCGGGTCGGTCGCTGAGAGCAGAGCCACGCGATCCGCACAGCATGAGCGCCCACCAGGATGTCGGGGTCCTCTTCGGGCTCATCTTCCGTGGCCTCTGGCTGGCTCTCTGTGCCCTCCTCCTCGTCGAGAGGGCCGCCGCTCCACTCCTCGGCCGCCGGGCGGTCCTGGAACCGGCTGGGAGCCAGCGTGACCCACTCCAGTGCCGATAAGATGTCGCCCTGACGGGCGACGGCAAGCCGGAACCAATCCGCGATGGTGGCCACCTCTCGGCGGCGCTCGATGAGCCCCTGACTCTGGAGGCGCGACATCAGGCGCCCGATCCTGGTCGAGGACTCTCGTTCGTGCCTGGCTCGGTCCAGCGCCATCGCCGCTCGCTCTGCCGGGGTGGGCATCGGAATTCTCGGAGGCCGCAGCCCGAGGCGCTCCCAGGCCGGGCCGCCGGCCACCTGGACCGTCCTCACCTCGGGCCGCCTCCAGGGGAGCAAGAGCGCGGCCAGCGCCGCGGAAGAGTGCTCCCCGGGTGCCGCTACCACCTCGCAGAGCACCTGCCAGGGCAGCGGGTCCGTCGCGTCGGGCCGAACGGCGATCATCCCGTGCCCACAGCGGCGCGCACCGCCTCGGCAAGCTGTCGCCGGTATTCCGCCCGGCGCTCACCGATGAGCGTGATCTCCCGCATGGCCGCCTCAAATCCGGCGGTAGCGGCCAGAGCGCAGCCGCGCTCCCTGGAGGCTGCCTGCCGATAGATCGCGAAGGCACGTTTGACCGCGTCAATATCCGTCCCGGCGAGGATCGCATCGAAGGCCGCAGCCTCGATGGCATCCCATTCTGCCGCTGTGTGCGGCGCATCGTAGGTAGTGCTCGGCTGGTCGGTCATGGTCGCTCCTCCACCATGTATATACATGCCAGCGCCGACGGTCAAGTCTTTTTTTTGCCCGTCACCACCTGCCCGATCATGCCGCTGAGCGGCCCTACCCACCCGTGAGGGATCGCGGTCTGAGGCAGTTCCACCTCGCCGATCGAGGCTGCCAGCCCGCGCGCCACGATCCCGAGCTCCGCCCTGGTGGCGTGCCCGTACAGCACTTGGCCCGGCTTTTCGTCGGTCCAGGCGATCGGGACCTCGATTGTGACCCGCAGCTTCGCCGCGCGATTCATCGGTCGGCCGCCCGGAATCCGATGACCCAGACCCACGGATTTGCGGCCCACGATGCCCCCTGCCTCTCCCCGTTGATCGAGTCCCAAAGTGCCCGGAAGGCGCCGATGTACTCGGAGGCATCCGCAGGGCAGATAGTCGCTGGCGACCGCGCGCAGACCTCGCACTGGCATCGCGGCACCTCGATACCCTCCGATCTTGCGTCCTCGGCGGTGATGTCCTGGAGCCGTTCGACTCGGATGGCGGTGAGGTCGAGCGACAGGCGAGACGCCCACCGCGGCATATAGATCGAGGGGCGCCAGTCGTAGCGGCGGCCCACCTCGCGGGCGCCCTTTGCCCATTCGCGCTCCCGCCACTCAAAGGGAGGGCTTAGCTCCCGGCGGGTTCCGCCAGCGGCGTACTCGATGGCCCATCCGTCAGCGTCCTCGTCGCAATAGGTCAGGATGGGGGCCCATGTCTCACGGACCCATAGGCGATCGCCGGGCCCGCCGTAGGGCGAGCGGTAGGGCTCCTCCATCCCCAACGCGCGGTTGCCCTGGCCGTCCGTCGAGCGGTGAGGCCAGCCATCCAACACGTAGAAGGCTCCGTCGTAGGGGTTGGGCCGGATGACCCGGCGGGTCTGCGTCTTCCTGCCGTCCAGAATGGCGCGGACCATGGGGCCCGAAAATAGAATCGGTCGCTCGTTCATTTTGTCTCCTGCTCGTGGAGTATGGCGCCCGCGATTGCGATTAGTGCCGCCTCGGCCTTCGCGATGTACCTGTCAGCCTCGGCCTGCTTGAGTCCGTTCGGCGTCCGTGGCCAGCCGCCCTCGATGTCTGACAGGGTGTTGGCCTCGATGACTCGGTGCCAGCCCTTGACCTCGCCCCATTCCGACCGCTTGCCGACGGGCACCCGTAGCGCCTTCGGCCACTCGGCAGAAGTCACGTCCATCGCCACCGCCGACGGAGCCCCCGCCCGTAGCAGGGCCTCCACCAGCCCGAGGCAGCGACCCATGGAAAGCCATGTGTCAGGCCGAAAATCCTTCCGCGAGGCCCCGCCGCCGCCCGGCACCTCTGCGACGATGAGATCGAGACCGCCATTCCGCTTTGCGAGCGCGAAAAGCTCCTCGGTTGCGGCTTTCGCCCGCTCGAACCACGGCCAGCTCTTCGAGTCACCGTCGATCGCCCACGAGTCGAGCACGATAGACACCCCGTCACCCCAGCGGACCAGCGCGATAGCGCCCGAGCGTCCGGGGTCGATGCCGGCGACGAGGAGAGAGCGGGTCATGATTTGGCCGTCCTGTGCCGGTGGAGCGAGAGCACGTCTTGGGCTGCCATCCATGCCGGCGTCAACTCTGCCCACCCAGCATCGGTCAGGATTTCGTCGATCAGCTCGTCCGTCGTGATGCCGTTGAGCCATGGATAGGACCGGCCGTTTTGGGCGACATAGGTGGACTCACGCTCGCGGACCCATTCCGCGCACTCTTGGCGCTCCTCCTTGGTCCAGCCGACATCGTCAAACATCAGCCCTCCTCGCCCGCAAGGGCGCGATTCCTTCGCCGTCCTCTCGCTCATGGCTTCACCGCGGCTTCGCAGCTACGGAGGGCCGCGCTCAGGGCCGCCAGCGCATCCGGGTACGGCTCCAACTGCTTCGGGTCCACTGGCGTCCAGTTGCCGTTCTGATCAAGCCTGTCGCGGTTGGCGAACCACCCATCGATCTTGCCCCGGCCCAAAAGCTGCGGCCCGATGACGATGTGGTTGTCAGGTGAGATCCAGTTCTGGTGGCCCGGGAACCGCCTCCACCCGTCCGGCCACCCTTCACCCCGAGCCATAGCCAGCGCAAGGCGGGCGTCGGCAAGCTCCGCCCTCAGCCGCTCGATCTCCTCGACCAGCGGCTTTAGGCCGGGCTCATTTCGCCAGGTTGGGCGCTCATCGCGGTAAAGTATTGCCCAGCACTCCTCCTTTTCGGAACATTCGGCCGACCACACCGAATCCGGTCCACCAAGGTAATTCCTGAATTCGTCTACGATCATTGGCGCGCCGCAATCGCGACAGCACGGGGTCTCGTCGAGGTCGATCATCGGTGCCTCCTCGCCCGCAAGGGCGCGATTCCTTTGATGTGATGGGCCTTGTTTGCTTTCGGCACCAACCGTTTCACGTCCGCCTCGCTCCATTTCGTCGAGGTCCGCGCCTCCAGGATGTCGGCCAGCGAAGCCGCTGACCACCTTTCGCCCTCCTCGCGGAGTTCGGTGAGCACGGCCCATACCTTGTCCTTGAGGGGCATCACCTAGCGATTCCAGCTCATGCCGTTCTCTTGCTCCGGTCGGTTATCGACCCTTCCGCGTTGCGCCGTTCGAGTTTCGCCACGTTGCACGCTGCCACGTCTTGCGCGGTCATTCCGAGCCGGCCGAAGATGGCCAGCAGCGAATAAAGCACGTTTCGCCTGTCTGACGAAAACAGCCGATCATGCGAGGTGCCCCACTTCCGCCAGTCTGTGCGCGCGATGAGCGGCAACTTTGCCCACCGTTCGCCCAGGTAGTCCATTGCCCACCGCCCCGTCCCCTCGGACGAGGACCACAGCACGAAGTAAAACAGGCAGTCGCCCAACTCCTCCACGAGCTTGTCTCGGTCGATCGGCTGACAGCCCGCCCGAAGCTCCCGCTCAAAGAGTCCTGCCACCTCGCCGGCCTCCGACCAGAGGCCGAGCCGCCCGGCCCTGGCCTTGTCACCGTGGGTAGATTGGCGCCGAACGAAGGCGATATATTCGGCGGCGGTCATGGATTTTCCTCCTGCCAACGCTGAATCCAGGCCCGCGCGGCGACAATCTCTGACCTCCATGTAGGGGGCCCCCATGTCTTCCGTGACGCCGCCCTCGCCTTCACCGCCCATGGCGGGGC
>JAURMS010000208.1 GCA_030830595.1 Gammaproteobacteria bacterium
GTGGCATGGGTATTGTCCGCGGTCTGCTGGCTGATCTCCCTCAGGACCTGCATGGTCCGGGAGATCTGGCCCGACGCCGCCGCCTGCTGGCGCGCGGAGCCGGAGATGCCCTGGACCAGTTCGGCAATCTGGTTGGAGACCGCCTCGATCTCACCCAAGGCGGCCCCGGCGTTTTCGGCCAGCAGCGCCCCGCCCACCACGTCGGTGGTGGTCCGCTCCATCGACACCACCGCCTCGTTGGTGTCGCCCTGGATGGTCCTGACCAGCACCTCGATCTGGCGGGTGGCATGGCCGGCCCGCTCGGCAAGCCTCTGCACCTCATCGGCCACCACCGCGAAACCACGACCCGCCTCACCGGCCATGGAGGCCTGAATCGAGGCGTTGAGGGCCAGGATATTGGTCTGCTCGGCGATGTCGTTGATCAGCTCGACGATGTTGCCGATCTCCTGCGAGCTCTCGCCAAGCCGCTTGATGCGCTTGGACGTATCCTGGATGTTCTCGCGGATGGCATTCATGCCGTCGATGGTCCTGCGCACCGCATCGCCACCCTTATGGGAAATCTCGACCGCGTGGCGCGCGACCTGCGAGCAGCGCTCTGCGTTGGTGGAAACCTGCTCGATGGAGCCTGCCATGCCGGTCACGGCCTCGGTGGCCTCGGCCACCTGCCGGGACTGCGCGATGCTCGCCTTCGCGAGATGGTCGGCGGCGGCCTGGGTCTGCCGCGCTGCCGAATCCAGCTGCACGGCGGTTTCGTTGATCGTAGTGACCAGGTCGCGCAGGGCTTCGATGGCGTAGTTGACCGCATCGGCAATCGCCGCGGTGATGTCGTTGGTGACCGTCGCCTGGACGGTGAGATCGCCATCGGCAAGGCTGGACATCTCGTCGAGGAGGCGCAGGATGGCCTCCTGGTTCCTCTGGTTCTGCCGCGACTGCAGCTCGGTGTCACGGCGCATGTCGGCGGTGGAAATCCATGCGAACAGCGCGCCGGCCAGCGAAACCATGGACAGCAGCATTGCGATCAGGGCCGGATAGGGCCCGGCCAGGATTCCAGGATCCGAGCTGCGGGCCAGTTCGGCCAGCTCATTGCCGGCCAGCACACTGGCGGCGCTGATCTCGTTGGCCTCGGCGAGCGTTCGCTGGCCGGGGCGACCGAAGGCCTGCATGCGCTCAAGCATGACCGGCCAGGTCGCGCCCGCACTCACGAGCCGCGCTCCCGGCGCCTCCACCAGGCCCCAGACCCGGTCACCGGCGCCCAGGCGGGCCAGCAACGCGGCCGATTCCTCGCGCAAGGCACTGACCCGCGCTCGGGCCAGGGTATCGCCGGCCGCAACCGCCGAGGCCGCCGCCGGGAGGGCGGCAGCGACCCGCTGCAGCGATCCGACGGTCTGCAGGTATTGCCGATCCTGCTGCTGCAGGCGTCCGCCGACCGCCAGCAAGGCGGAGGACAGGGCCAGCAGGATCAGCCCGAGGGCAACCAGCGTGGGCAGCCACAGCGAGGACTTGAACCAGGGCGTGTCGGACATGGCAGCTGGCCTCAGGCAGATCCCTGCAGGAACGCAGGGCTCTCAATCAGTGTACGCAGTCCCAGCACCGGCCAGGCCTCGCTCCCCCGCCGGAAACATCCACCCAGGTAGCGCTCGCAGCGGATCCCCACCATGGGAGCTTCGACATGGTAATCGGCATCGCTGAAACGGCGGAAGCCGAGCACCTCGTCCACCAGCAGCCCGGCCGGGATCTCCCGATGGTTGACCACGATGACCCGGGCGTTGCGATCGGTTTGGGTGACCCCGGCGCCCAGATACTGCCGCAGGTCGATCACCGGCAGCAGTTGGCCTCGTACGTTGGCGAGGCCCCGGATCCATTCACGGGCCCCGGGCACCCGGGTCAGGGGAGCCGGCACGCTCATGATCTCACGGACCTCGTCGCGGGGTACCAGGAAGGTTTCCCCCCCGAGACGAAAGGCCACGCCGCTCCAGACCCCCCCGGCCTGCGGATCGAGGGCGCCGGCCACGGCCGCACGGGCGCGCAGCTCGAGTTCGAGAAGCAGCTCGAACGGTCGGTCTCGCAGGGCTCGCAGGCCGGGCGCCGTCGACATCCCGCTACCCCGGCAGCAGGGCGGCCTGCGCCCTCTCGCGCAACCGCTCGGGGGAGACCGGCTTCACCAGCACGTCCACCGCACCCTGGCGCATGGCCCAGACGCGGTCGCTCTCACCTTCCTTGCCCGTGATGACGATGATGGGAATGGCTCGCGTGTCCGGATCCTTGCTGAGCTGGCGAGTGGCCCGGAACCCGTCCATGCCCGGCATGACGATGTCCATCAGGATCAGGTCAGGCCTCTCAGCCTGTACCTTGCGGATTGCCTCTGCCCCATCCGCGGCGGTATCGACCTCGAAGCCGCCGGCTTCAAGGGCCTTGCGCATCTGGAACACCTCAGTCGGGGAGTCGTCGACGATCAGGATCCTGGCCATGCCGTCCTCTCCCCCGCTCACTGGCGTTGCACGTGCTGGTCGATGGCCGACAGCAGTTCATCTCGGGTGAAGGGCTTGGTGAGGTAGTGCTCGGACCCGACGATGCGGCCGCGCGCGCGGTCGAACAGGCCGTCCTTCGAGGACAGCATGATCACCGGGATGTCGTGGAACTTCGGACTCTTCTTGATCAGCGCGCAGGTCTGGTAGCCGTCCA